>JANOEW010000589.1:0-2224 GCA_031413475.1 Amaricoccus sp. | reverse complement strand
GTCGACGTGGATCCGCGCATGCGGGCCGAGGATGTCGATTTCGCGACGCGCCAGATGGTCGAGCTCGCCAAGGCGCTGACCCTCGAAGAACACGCCGCCGGTCATCTGGTCATCCTTCTCGACGAGCCGACATCGGTTCTCGAACGAGCCGAGATCGAGGTGCTTTTCGCGCGGGTGCGGGCGCTGAAATCCCGCGCATCCTTCATCTTCGTTTCGCACCGACTCGACGAGGTGCTGGAGCTCGCCGACCGGATCTACGTGCTGAAGGACGGCGCCGTTGTGGCGAATCTCGAAGCCGCAGGGGCCGACGTCACCAGCCTGCACCATCTCATGGTCGGCCGCAGCCTCCAGTCGGAGTATTATCGCGAGCCGTTGCAGCAGCCGTTCCGCGAGGAGGTCCTCGTCGAGGCGGAGGCTCTCAGGCTTGGTCAGTCCTATCGGGACGTGACGTTCCGGCTCCACGCCGGCGAGATCCTCGGCATCGCCGGGGTCATCGGTTCGGGCCGCGAAGAGTTGACGCGCACGCTCGCAGGGTTCGCCCCGCACGATGCCGGCAGGCTTCGCATCGCAGGTCGCGAGGTCCGCCTGACGACGCCGGCCGAGGCGGTCGACCACGGCCTGGGTTACGTCCCCCGCGACCGGCGCGTGGAAGGCCTAGTGCTGTTCCTGCCAGTGGCCGCCAACATCACCCTCGCCGACCTCGGCAGCCTCACCCGCGGCGGCCTGATCGACGCTCGCGAGGAGCGCCGGCTGGCCCGCCAATGGGTTGCACGCCTTAACGTGCGGACACCCGGCATCGACTCGCTTTGCCTGAACCTGTCGGGCGGCAACCAGCAGAAGGTGGTTCTGGCGAAATGGCTGAATGCAAAGGCGAAGGTTCTAATTCTCGATCACCCGACGCGCGGACTCGACGTTGGCTCCAAGGAGGAGGTCTACGAACTGGTTCGCGCGATCACGTCGGAGGGCGTCGCGGTCATCCTGACCTCTGACACGCTGGAGGAAACCATCGGTCTCAGTCACACCGTGCTGGTCATGCGCGATGGCGCGGTGACTTACCGCACCGAAGCCGCCCCGGGCCACAAGCCTCGGCAGGTCGATTTGATCGGGCATATGGTGTAGGAAGGCGATGACCGAAGACGGACATAGACCGGGAGCCGACCGGCTGCGCCAATGGCTTCCGCTCGCCACGCTCGCCGTCCTTGTGGCGGGTGTCGGCATTATCCAGCCGGTCTTTCTGCAGCCTGCGACCTTGCTGCAGCTCGCCAGCGACACCGCAGTGCTCTTCATTCTTGCGACCGGAGTCACCTTTGTGATCATGCTCGGTGGCATCGATCTTTCGATCCAGTCGATGGCTTCCCTCGCCAGCGTCGTCGTGGCGCTGACCGTCGCGCCGCTCGGTTACGGCGCCTTCGTGCTGGCGGTGGCGGTCGGGGCGTTGGCCGGGCTTCTCTCGGGACTGGCGCATGTCCGGCTGAAGATCCCTTCCTTCATCGCCACGCTCGCCGTCGGGGGTGTTCTGTTCAGCACGGCCCTGGTCATTTCGGGCGAGCGGTCGATCACGCTGGAAGACACGGCGCGCGGCTACCAGACTTGGATCACCGGCAGCGTGCTCGGCATCCCCAACGTCGTGGTTATCGGCCTGATCGTGCTCCTGATCGCCCATGTCCTGCAAAGCCGGACACGCTTCGGGCGCTACAGCGCGGCCATCGGGGCAGGCGAGCCGGCCGCCTATGCTTCGGGCGTTAAGGTGGACCGGCAGAAGGTGTTCGCCTTCGTGCTGTCGGCAGCCTTCGCAGCGCTGGCGGGCGTCATCCTCGCCGGCCGCCTGGCCAGCGGCTCGCCCACCCTTGCGGCCGAGCTCCTGCTTCCTTCGATCGCCGCCGTGGTCGTCGGCGGCACCGCGATCACCGGGGGCGTTGGCAGCATCTGGCGCACCCTCGTCGGTGCGCTGATCATTTCCGTCGTGCGCATCGGCATGACCTTCCTTGGCGTCAACATCTTCGCGCAGAACATCGTCTTCGGCGCGGTGCTGATCGCCGCGGTCGCGATCACCATCGATCGCTCCAAGATCCCCATCGTCAAATGACCTGAGATGTGACGACCCACGGACCTGGTCGCCTCGAAGCCCAGTCGCTCCCGGAAGCTCGTCCGTCTGCCGTCCGACGTTCAGCCGGTCGCCCCCGACGGACCGACGGCGCGGCATTCCTTCCCACGTGTCAACGGC
>JANOEW010000588.1:0-3115 GCA_031413475.1 Amaricoccus sp. | reverse complement strand
GCCCGAGCCGCTCCGCAAAGAGATCGTCATCGCGAACATCTACACCGACGACGTCACGCTCACGTCGTTGTCGCTCGAAGGCGGAGAGGGCTGGCTCGTGCTCGAGAGCCCGCCGACGCTCCCGCTCGTGTTGGCGCCGGGCGAGGTGATCTACGTCGATGTGCGCCTGGATCGGCCCGACGCCGAGGCCGTCGCTGGCAACAAGTCCGCCGAGGTAAAGATCGCGGCCGAAGCCACGGTGCTCGTCTCCAAGGGGTGCGCCACCAAGGAAGAGGTCATCGAGGACGACTTCTCCAGCGCCGTCACCGTCACCTTCCGCGAGGTCTGCGACCTCGACGACGACGGCTTCCGCGCCGCGACCTGCGGCGGCGACGACTGCGACGACGGCAACCCCGAGGTCCACCCGGGCGTCGACGAGGTCTGCAACGGCCTCGACGACGACTGCAGCGGTGTCGTCGACGACACCTTCGACCGCGACTCCGACGGCTACTTTGACTGCGAAGACTGCGACGACGCCAACCCCGTGGTCAACCCGGGGGCCGACGAGCTGTGCAACGGCCTCGACGACAACTGCGATGGGCGGCTCGGGTCCGCCGCGCTTCTCCTCGATCGCCGGCACCGCATCAGCTCAGACCTGTGACGTGCACGTGGTGCCATTCCGAAGCACCGCAGTCATCCCGAGATCGTCAAGCTCCTCCGCCGAGCCGAGGGCCCCTTGCGCAGCGCGATCGCGATGATCGAGGCGAAGCGGCCTTGCCTGAAGCTCGCCCAGCAGCTGCACGCGTTGGAGACGGCGATCGGTCAGCGAACAAGGCGCTGATTGAGGACCACCTCGATCACTGCCCCGACGTGTTCGTCGGGCCGATGGATGCCGGCTAGCGCCACGAGATCGCAGCCCTCAAGGCGATCGCGAAGTACCTCTGAGCAGACGAGCATGCTAGGCGTCCTCGAGAACCGCACCTATCAGCACCTCCCCCTCGCCCGGGTCGTTTCGCTGGTGGGGACGTAACTCTTGCCTCCGACGACCCCCACCTCACACACATCCCGGCCGATGCCGTCGGGCGCCATGCTCATCCGCTCGTTATTGACGACCAGCATCTGGCCGCGGCCTGCCTTAAGGTCTCGAGCAGCGCGGGACCTGCACGTATTCCCGGCGCCCCGCCCTGATCATCCGCGCCTCCATCAGCCGGCGCAGGGTCGCGAACTCGGCCGGCAGGTCCCATTCGGCCAAGGTCGCCGCCTGATCCAGCGCGCCGATCTTCTTCTCGAGCAGGGGGGAGGTAGTGGACCGGATCGAAGATTATGTCCTCGCGGTCGTAGCACCGAGGGTGGCGGGCGACGATCTCGCCGCCGCCGATCACCACCTCATCGACGTAACCACGCACCCCGACATCGCGGTGGCCGTTGGGGACCGGCACCGAGTAGTTCGTTGGTTTTGTAGCGCACCAGCGCCTGCGAGCTGACCCGTCCGCTCGCCTGGTCGCAGGCGTCCCGGACATTACGAAGCTGAACTACCTCTGCCTGACCACTCCGCGAGGATCAAGAAAGCCTCGCGAAACCACGTACCTTGCGCTAAACTCGCCACCGGGAGCGCCGGGGGCGGGCGCGAGCGAGACCTATGCCTGGACGTCGTGACCCAGCGAGCGGCTGCGCCGGAGGCAAGCCGCGATACCTTAGCCCTCCACTTTGGGCGGCGCGGTGGAGCGTCCTGAAGCGACCACAACTCGCGGCGTTGGCCCTGCTCGGTGTCGCACTGGGAGCGTCGGCGCAGGAGCTTGACGGCCATGACCGGGCGTATGTGCTGAACCAGCAGGCCGTCGAACGATTGTCGGATGGCCAGATCGATGCCGCGCTCGAGACGGCGCGCGCCGCGGTGGCGGCGGCGACGAGCGACCTCGGGCCTGGGCACCCGGGGTACGCCGCCGCGCTCCTCAACCTCGGCAGCATCCTCAAGGAGCTCGGCCGCTACGACGAATCCGAGCAGGCCATGCGCGAGGCCCTGCATGTTGCCGAGACCTCCTGGGGGATCGGCCCGCTCGACCTCGGCAAGACGCTAAACACTCTGGGTTCCCTCTACTCGGCGCAGGCGCGCTATCCAGAGGCCGAGGCGCTCTACCTGCGGGCCTTAGCGCAGGAGGAACGGATCGGCCGGCCCGATGTCGCCGTCGCGACCTGGCTCAACAACCTCGCTACCCTTCACGCGAAAAGGGGCCGCGCAGACGAGGCGTGGCCGCTCTACGAGCGGAGCATGACGATCCTCGCCGACCGCGGCGCCGACGAAGCTATCGCCGAGACCTTCTCGGCGATGGCCGCGCTCAAGGCGGAGGCCGGTGAGGTCGCCGACGCCGAGCGGCTGCTGACATGGAGCCTTGGCCTCAGGACCGACCTGCACGGGCGCGACAACCCCGCGACGGCACTGGCGATCCACAACCTCGGCGTGCTCTACCGGTCGACGGGCCGCCTCGAAGAGGCCGCCGCGCTCCTTGAGGACGCCTATCGCATCCGCCGCGGGCTGTTCCCGGCCGATCACCCCGAGATCGGCAGCAGCCAGTTCGAGCTTGCCCTGCTTAACTGGGCGAAGGGGGACATCGGGCAGGCGAGGCAGTTCTTCCGCCAAGCGTCCCATAACCTTGAGGCTCGTCTGGCGGAATACTTCCTGTTCATGAGCGAGGACGACCGGCTGACTTTCCTCGACACGGTCGAACAGGTCTTCGACGCGTACTACAGCTTTTGCCTCGCGCACCGCGACGACGATCCTAAGCTCGCAGGCGAAATGTATGACCTCGCGCTGATCCGAAAGGGGATGATCGCCCGCAGCGTCCGCGAGGAGCGGGCACGCCTGCGCGCCAAGACGACGCCTGCCGCCCTGGCGCTATTCGACCGCCTGGCCGAGCAGCGTCGCCTTATCGCCGAACGGCACCCCCGCGCAGACCAGCTTCTCGAGCCGCTGCGCCGGGCCGCCGCCGAGACCGAACGGGCGTTGGCGCCGGCCGACGCCCTCGTCGTCACCGCCGTCTCGTCCGACCCGTCGCTCGTCGCCGACGGCGGCGTGGTGATCGGCGGGTCCGGCGTGAACCGGACCGTGACGGTGACCCCGACCGGCGGGCGGTCGGGC
>JANOEW010000587.1:0-1817 GCA_031413475.1 Amaricoccus sp. | reverse complement strand
CTGGAGCCGGTGCCGGTCGTGCAGGATCGCCTCGGCAGCCTCGCTCGCTCAGCCCCTATCGACCTGCCGGGTCTGAGTGAGCCGGAAACCGTACGCCACTACACACGCCTAAGCCGCCAGAATTACGCCATCGACCTCGGCATCTTCCCGCTTGGTTCGTGCACGATGAAGCACAATCCGCGCCTCAACGAGAAGATGGCGCGGCTGCCGGGCTTTGCCGACATCCACCCGCTGCAGCCGCAGGCGACGGTGCAGGGCGCGCTCGAGCTCATCGACACGCTCGCCACCTGGCTGAAGACGCTGACCGGCATGCCCGCAGTCGCCATGAGCCCCAAGGCCGGCGCCCATGGGGAACTCTGCGGCATGCTCGCCATCCGGGCGGCACTCGATGCCCGCGGCGATGACCGCAAGGTCGTGCTGGTGCCCGAAAGCGCCCATGGCACCAACCCCGCCACCGCCGCCTTCTGCGGCTTCACCGTCGAGAACATCCCCGCCGACGCCCGCGGCCGTGTCGACACCGCGGCATTGAAGGCCCGTCTCGGCCCCGATGTCGCCGCGGTGATGATCACCAACCCCAACACCTGTGGCCTGTTCGAACCCGACATGGTCGAGATCTGCGACGCGGTGCACGCCGCCGGCGGCTTCGTCTATTGCGACGGCGCCAATTTCAACGCCATCGTCGGCCGCGTCCGACCGGGCGACCTCGGCATCGATGCCATGCACATCAACTTGCACAAGACCTTCAGCACGCCCCATGGCGGCGGCGGCCCTGGCTCCGGCCCGGTCGTGTTCTCGGCGGCGCTCGCGCCGTTCGCGCCACTGCCGTTCGTGCGGAAAGGCAAGGACGGCTACGAACTTGTCGAGGAAATGCAGGCCCGCCAGTCGAAGGACCATGACCTCAGCTTTGGCCGCATGGTCGCCTTTCACGGCCAGATGGGCATGTTCGTCCGCGCGCTGTCGTACATGATGAGCCACGGCGCCGACGGCCTGCGACAGGTGGCGGAGGACGCCGTCCTCAACGCCAATTACATCCTCGCGAGCCTCAAGGACATCTACACCGCGCCGTTCGCCGATACCGGCCCGTGCATGCACGAAGCGCTGTTCTCGGACGATTTCCTCGACGGCACCGGCCTCACCACGCTCGATCTCGCCAAGGCGCTGATCGACGAAGGCTTCCACCCGATGACGATGTACTTCCCCTTGGTGGTCCACGGCGCCATGCTGGTTGAGCCGACCGAAACCGAGAGCAAGGCCAGCCTCGATCAGCTCATCGGCGCCATGCGCCATGTCGCGACCAACATGCTCGCCGACCCCGACGCCTGGCGCACCAGCCCGCACCTCGCCCCGCGCCGGCGCCTCGACGAGACGGCTGCGGCGCGCAAGCCGGTGCTGAGCTACACGGAGCCGCAAGCGGCTTAGCGAAGGGAAACAGAGCCTCCGGCGGGCAGGGCCTCAGGCCCTGCACCCAATCGTTTTAAAGCTGACGCGTTGAACATCGGTGACGAGAGTAAACGGGTGCAGGGCCAAAGGCCGTGCCCGACGGAGGCTCTTACGCCGC
Organism: Amaricoccus sp.; assembly: GCA_031413475.1. GTDB lineage: Bacteria > Pseudomonadota > Alphaproteobacteria > Rhodobacterales > Rhodobacteraceae > Amaricoccus. The sequence goes on along the minus strand of JANOEW010000587.1, from coordinate 259 downwards.
CTGCGGTTCCTTGTAGCTCAGCACCGGCTTGCGCGCGGCGGCGGTTTCGTCGAGGCGGCGGCGGGGGGACAAATGCGGGCTGGTGCGCCAGGCGTCGGGGTCGGCGAGCATGTTGGTCGCGACATGGCGCATGGCGCCGATGAGCTGGTCGAGGCTCGCCTTGCTTTCGGTTTCGGTCGGTTCGACCAGCATGGCGCCGTGGACCACCAATGGGAAATACATCGTCATCGGGTGGAAGCCTTCGTCGATCAGCGCCTTG
>JANOEW010000586.1:0-3251 GCA_031413475.1 Amaricoccus sp. | reverse complement strand
CGCCGACAAGCTCGCAAAGCTGATCGGCACGCCCCGCTGCCCGACCCTGCTCGATGTCCGCGCCGAGGCCGCCCGCACCGCCGATCCGCGGCTCGTTCCCGCCGCCCGTGCGCTCGGCGAGGCGGAGATCACCCCCGATGCCCTGGCGCGGCTCGCAGCGACCCTGGCCGGTCCCGTTGTCGTCATCTGCGCCGAAGGGCACAGGCGCAGTCAGGGCGTCGCCGCCGTACTGCGGAGTGCGCACATACCAGCCGAGTATCTGGAAGGCGGACAGGCCGCTTGGGATGCCGCAGGATTTCCGCTTGTCGATCCCGGCAGGCTCTCTGCACGCGACGCCGAGGGTCGGACGGTCTGGGTGACGCGCTCCCGGCCCAAGATCGACCGGATCGCCTGCCCCTGGCTGATCCGCCGCTTCGTTGACCCCCGCGCGATGTTTCTCTACGTCGCCCCTGCCGAAGTCGTTGGCGTGGCGGAGTTGTTCGGGGCGATGCCCTACGACATCGAGGAGGTGCTCTGGAGCCACCGGGGTGAGCAATGCACCTTCGATACGATGCTCGACGAGTTCGGGCTCTCGACCCCGGCGCTCGTTCGGCTGGCTTCTATCGTTCGCGGGGCCGATACGGCGCGGCTCGACCTCGCGCCTGAGGCGGCTGGGCTTCTTGCCGCCTCCCTCGGCCTTTCCCGGATGTACGCCGATGATCTCGAGCAGCTCGAGGCCGGCATGCCGCTCTACGACGCGTTCTATCGCTGGGCCCGCGACGCCACCGACGAGACGCACAACTGGCCGACCAACCGGCCGGGAGCGGCGAGATGACGGACGTCCCAATAGCGACGCCGCACGGCGACGCACTGGCGCGGGCCTATCCGACGCTGGCCGAGGCGACGCGCGTCTGGGCGCGCATCGCGCTCTTGTCCTTCGGCGGGCCGGCCGGTCAGATCGCGGTGATGCACCGCATCCTCGTCGAGGAGAAGCGATGGCTCGGGGACGGGCGGTTCCTGCATGCCCTCAACTTCTGCATGCTGCTGCCGGGCCCGGAGGCGCAGCAGCTCGCCGTCTACATCGGTTGGCTGCTGCACCGGACCTGGGGCGGGGTGATCGCCGGCGTCCTCTTCGTCCTTCCCGGCGTGATCGCAATCATGGCGCTCAGCTGGATTTACGTGATCTTCGGCGATGTCGGGTTCATTGCCGCGCTCTTCTTCGGGCTCAAGGCCGCGGTGCTCGCCATCGTTCTACAGGCGGTCTTCCGCGTCGGCCGGAGGGCGCTGAAGAACGACGCGATGCGCGCCATCGCCGCGCTGTCGTTCGTCGCGATCTTCGCCTTCGGCGCCCCGTTCCCGCTGATCGTTCTCGCGGCCGGCCTGATCGGCTTTCTGGGCGCGCGCGCCGGGCTGCAGGCCTTCGCTCCCGGGGGCGGCCACGGGTCGGTGGGCGGCGCCCACGTCGATGACGCCGAGACGCTCCTCGGCGCGGAGATGGTCGAAATGCCCGCCGCCGCGCGGCGCGGCGCACTCGTGGCGGGGGCGGTCGCGCTGGCGCTCTGGGTCGCGCCGGTCGCGGTGCTGGCGCTCGCCCTGGGTACGGGAAACGTCTTCGCCGACATCGCGATCTTCTTCTCGAAGATGGCGGTGGTGACCTTCGGCGGCGCCTATGCCGTGCTCGCCTACGTGGCGCAAGAGGCGGTCGGAACCTACGGCTGGCTGGAGCCCGGCGAGATGCTCGACGGCCTCGGGATGGCCGAGACCACGCCCGGGCCGCTGATCATGGTGCTCCAGTTCGTCGGCTTCCTAGGCGCCTTCCGGGACGCAGGCTGGGACAGCGCGCTCCTCGCCGGCACGATCGGCGGCCTCCTCGCCACCTGGGTCACCTTCGCACCCTGCTTTGCCTTCATCTTCCTGGGCGCGCCGTACATGGAGGGCCTCCGGTCCAACCGATCCCTGTCGGCCGCCCTGACGGCGGTAACTGCGTCGGTCGTGGGCGTGATCCTCAACCTCGCGATCTGGTTCGCAATCCACGTCGTCTGGACGGAGGTGCGCCGGATCGAGGCTGGGCCACTCTGGCTCGAGCTTCCCGTCCTCGGTTCGATCGACTGGGCCGCGGCCGCGCTCTCGGCGCTCGCGCTTATCGCGGTGTTCCGGCTGAAACTCGGAATGGCGACCGTGCTGGGCGGGTCGGCGCTTCTCGGCCTCGTGCTCTATGCGCTGGGGATGACGTCACTGTCTGGTTGATCCGCCTAAATGGAGCAAGCTCCCCCGGAAAGGCGCGCTACGCTCCCGCGACCACAGGCAGAGGATCAAGCGGCGCGCGGCCAGCGGCGGTGCAGATCGTCGATCACGTAGGCATGGACATGGTGCTGACCATGCCCGGCCAGATGCGGATGGTCGGGGGCCAGGTCCGGGTGGTCGTGAGGCAGGTCACTTGCATCCTGCGCGGGCCAGATCCGAAGGACGGCCACCAGTCCAAGAGCACCGACCGCCGCCAGCGCCAAGGCTGCGACACTCAATCCCGCGCCAGCGCCGATCCATCCGGCTAGCGGATAGGTCACCAGCCAACACGCATGCGAGAGTGCGAACTGCGCGGCGAAGACCGCGCCGCGATCCGAATCGCGGGCGGAACGGTTGATGATCCGACCGATGGGTGTCTGGGTGAGGGAAAAGCCGAAGCCGATTGCGGCCCAAAGCGCAATCAATCCGGCAAGGCTGCCGATCAGCGGCACAAGTGCTACGCCCGCCACCATCAGTGCCGCGCCTCCGATCATCACCGGACGGTCCGCGAGCCGGTCGAGGATGCGCGGCAGCAGGAAGGCCGCCAGCATCGATCCCGCACCGAACCCCGCAAAAGCCAGCGCGACGGACTCCTCGCCAAGGCCCAACCGAGCTTGCACCAGCACCACGGTGTTCACATAGACCATCGCTCCGGCGGCGGCGACGGCGGCCTCCATAACCATCAGTCCGCGCAGGCGCGGAGTGGCCGTGTAGATTCGGATGCCCTTTGTGACATCGGCCCAGAAATGGCTGTCCTCTCCTCGCGCTCGATCAGGGAGACGCGCGGTTATCACCAGCAGGGCCGAGACCACGAAACCCACGACGGTGCCCGCGAACAGCACCGGAAAGCTGACCACCGTCAGCAAAAGGGCCGCAATCATGGGCGAGGCCAGTTGCTCCAGATCCTCGGCCAGACGCAAAAGGGACAGGGCGTTGGTATAATCCTCCTCGTCCTTTAGCACGTCAGGGATCACCGCCTGAAACGCAGG
>JANOEW010000585.1:0-5479 GCA_031413475.1 Amaricoccus sp. | reverse complement strand
CATGCTGTGGGTCTACACCGAGAACGACAAATACTTCAACCCGAAAAACAGCCGCGCCTGGTTCTTCGCTCCCAATTTTTCCTCAGCGGTGTTTGGTGATTCGCTTGAGATTCACACGGTGGGCTTTTTAGCCACAATCTCGACCTGAAGGCTGGCGAGCTCCTTCTCGTAGGCCTTGTTGCGCGCCTTCTTCGTCTCGGCGGCGTCGGGGGCCGCGGTCTCTTCCGTCTCCGCGGCCTTCCTGTGCTTCTTGCTCATGGGGTTTCCTCCTTCTGGGTCGACGCCTCGAAGGCGCGCAGCACGTCGTCGAGGTCGTCGAAGATCATGGCGGGGCCGATCGCAGCGAGCAGGCCGGCGCGGCCGAGCAGGCTTTGAACATCCGCATGGAGCTCGGCGAACCCAAGGGCGACGTTGCGCGCAGCGAGGACGGCGCGGACTTCCTCGAGCATTGCGGCGGCGGTCGAGTCCACCTGGGTGATGGCGCTGGCGTCGATCACCAGCCAGCGGGTGTCCTTCGGCGCCGCGTCGGCAATGGCGCGGAGCCGGGCCTGGACGTGGTCGGCGTTGAAGAACAGAAGGTCACTCTGGATCAGCGCGATGGTGAGCCCCGGTATCGCGCGGGCGTCGGCGCGGCGGTGAAGCTTGTAGAAGCCGTCGCGCCCGGGGACGCGACCGAGCAATGCGTCGCGCGGATACATGCTCTTGTGCAGCAGGTAGGCGAAGGTCGCGAGGATCGCGACGATCACGCCGTTCAGCACACCGAGACTGATCGGGGCGAAGAGCGCGATCATCGCGAAGACGAACTCCATCCGGCTGATGCGCCAGATCTCGCGCAGCGCGGGGATGTCGATCAGGCTGAGGGCGGCGGCGATCAGGATGGCGCCGAGCGCCGGGATCGGCAGGATGGCGAGCGCCGGCTGCAGATAGAGTACGATCAGGAGCAGCGCCGCGGCCGCGACCACGCCGGCGAGCTGCGAGCGTCCGCCGATGCTGGCGTTGATCGCGGTGCGGGAGTCCGACGCGGTGATCGGGAAGGCCGAAAACAGGCCGGCGGCGATGTTGGCCGCGCCGAAGCCGACCATTTCGCGGTTCGCGTCGACCGGGTAGCCGCCGCGTTCGCCGAAGCTGCGCGCGCTGACGATGCCGGCGGCGAAGCTGACGAGAAAGATCGCCGCGGCGCCGATCAGCAACTGTTCGATCGGCGCGCCGGCGGCGGAGGGCAGTGCGACGACGGGAATGCCCGAAGGGATGTCGCCGACGGTGGCAATGCCATAGCGGCCGAGGTCGAGGAGCGCCGAGAGGGCGACCGACAGGACCACGACGACGACTGGGCCGGGGATGGGCAGGCGCGAGGCTCTGGTCGCTTGGAGCAGGGCGAACATGGCGGCGGCCAGCGCGAGGGACGGCCAGTGGATCGTCGCGGCCTCGCGGATGAGCTCGACGATGGGCGCGATCAGGCCGTCGGCGTCGATGTCCACGCCGGTGACGCGCTTGATCTGACCGACGAGGATCGAGAGCGAGATGCCGGCGAAGAAGCCGACGAGGATCGGCCGCGACAGGAACGTCGAAAGGACGCCGAGGCCGAGCAGGCGCGCCCCGAGGTAGAAGCCGCCGACGAGCAATGCGAGCGCTGCCGCGACCGCGGGGCGGTCGGCGGCCGGCAGGCCGGGCATCGCTGCCAGGACCGCGGCGAGGACGGTGATCGTCGCAGCATCCGGGCCGACGATCAGCTGGCGCGAGGGTCCGAGGATCGCATAGGCGACCAGCGGCGCGATGCTGGCGTAAAGGCCGGTCTCGGGCGGCAGGCCGGCGATCGCCGGGTAGGCGATCGCGCTAGGCAGGCCGACGGCGGCGATCGCGAGGCCGGCGGCGATGTCACGTCCGAGCCAGGCGGGGCGGTAACCTGAGAAGCTCGCGAGAACCGGCCACGACGCCGTGCCGCTGGCCATGGCTCAGTGACCCCCGAGGACGAGCGTGCGGACCGGCAGGAGCAGCGCCTGCATGCGCAGGATCATGGCATGGACGAGGCCGGTCGCGTCGATGGCGTGCAGCACGAAGGCGCGGCCCGTGCTGATGTCGGGGTTCTGCAGCGCGTCGTGGTTCGAGGTGTAGGCATTGGCGATGCAAGTCGAGCCCTGCGGCAGACGGTCGAGCTGGCCCGCGAACAGCGGGTCCATAAGGACGGTGATGGTGCCGGGCTGCGCGAAGGTCTGGACGTCGACGAGCTGGTCGGTGGAGCGGATCTGGCCCGCGGCGATCACGTCCTGCACGTCGGTGACCACGACGGGCACGACCGTGAACGGCAGGGCCATGCAGGCGACCTCGCCGACCATGCCGACCTTCAGCACCTGCGCCTCGATCTGGCCGAAGCCTGCGATGAGGCCGGTGGCGAGGCGGTCGGGCACGAGGATGCCGGCGGGGCGCAGCATCGGGTTGACGACGTCGCCCGGGCGCAAGGCGAACTGCTGGACGATGCCGCCGGTGCCGGCCACGATCAGGGTCTTGGCGAGGTCGACCTCGGCTTCGCGAAGCTGGGCCTCGGCGCTCGCCCTTCCGGCGGGGAGCTGGAAGTCGATCTGGGACTGGACGGCGGCCTTGCCTGCGACGGCGGCGTCGACCGCGCCCTGGGCGGTGTCGACGGCGACCAGGGCGCGGTCGACCTCGCGCTGGGAGATGGCGCTGGCGTTGCGGCGCATGAGTTCGGCGCGGGTGTCGTATTCGTCTTGGGCTTGCTGCAGCGCGCCGCGGGCCTGGACGATCCGGCCTTCGGCTTCGGCGCGTTGGGACATGGCGACCTGCATCGTCGCGTCCACTTCGGCGATGCGCCGCGTCGCGGTCTCGACGGCGGCCCGGTGCTCGGTATCGTCGAGCCGGAACAGGGGCTGGCCCTCGGTGACGCGCTGGTTGATGTCGACATAGGTTTCCGCGACGCGGCCGCCCGTCTCGGGCAGGATGGTGACGGTACGGAAGACCGAGACCGCGCTGGTGGTCGAGGGGTGGAAGTAGAAGATCGTAGTGATCAGCGCGAGGGTCAGGATCACGCAAAGCGTGATTCCCCAGCGCAGTTCGTACCAGACCGAGAACAGCGTGATCTCGCGGCCGATGCGCTTGCCTTGCGCGAACCTCCGGTAGAGGAAATCCGGAAGGATCGTGAGCGAGGAGCAGAGGAGGAGCTCGAGCATGTCAGGGCTCCCTCTCCGCCGAAGCGGCCGGGGCGGGAGAAGGCTCGGCGGGTCCGTCGTCGGAGATGAGGTCGTCCCAGCGCGAACCGTCGCCCTTGGCCCGCTCGCGGCCCGAGAGCCGCTCCAGCGAGCGCGCGATCGAGTTCATAGGGGTCGAGAAGTCAGGGAGTTCAACCAGAGCCAGCAGCAGCCCGGCGATCCAGAAGACGTGGTTGTGGGTCACGAGCGCCAGCAGCGCGAGCACCGCGACGAATTGCAGCTGCACCTTGTTGGTGCGGTGCGCCATGTGCTCGGGCAACGCGTGGAGCTTGAGGTAGATGATGCCGACCGAGACGATGGCGACGAGCAGGAAGACGGCCATGGCCGTCAGCAGCCAGTCGCCCCCTCCGGGCACGGCGACAAACGGCGGCAGGTGATGCGGAGCGGCCGGGTTCAGGCCGGGCATGGTCTCCATCAGATGGCTCCGGACACGGGATGGTCTCCTTTTGACCGGCATAGCGGCGCGAATGCCCGCCGTCGCAGCGGCCCGGGGTAAGTCATGGTTGGCCGGGTCCCGGACCCGGCGTCTCGGCCGGCCTCGCGCCGAGGCGGGTCCACGCGACGATGAGCTCGTAGAAGACCGACAGCACGACGGGGCCGAGGAAGAGCCCGACAAGCCCGTGTGTCAAGGTGCCGCCGATCACCCCGGTCAAAATAACGAGCATCGGCGTCGTCAGGCCGCGGGCCATCAGGATCGGCTTCAGCACGTTGTCGACAAGTGCGACGGGCACTAGAAGAAGAGTCAGGATCAGGGCTTCTGTCGTTGGCTGCGTCGACCAGATCCAGATGAGCACCGGCAGCAGGACCGGGGCGGGGCCTATCTGCACGATGCAGAGGATGAGGACGCCGAAGGCGATCAGGCCTGCCCCCGGGATGTCGGCGAGATAGAGGATCACGCCGACAAGCAGCGCCTGCACTAACGCGACGCCGATGACGCCGCGCGAGACATTGCGGATCGTGGCCCCGGCGAGGTCAACGAAGTGGGCGCCGCGCGGGGCGATGAGCCGGCTCGCGAAGGCGCGGGCGCCGGCGGCGAGGCGGGGGCCGGGCAGGAAGAGGAAGCCGGCGATGACGACGGAGGCGACGAACTTGAGCACGTCGAGGCCGATGGCGGCTACCTTGGCGAGGACCGTGCCGCCGGCGGGAAGTGCGGCTGGACCATAGCGCAGCACGGCTTCGTCGAGATTGCTCGCGGCGAGGGCCCAGGCCTCGTCGAGCTGATCGCCGACAATAGGCCACTCGTCGAGCGCTGCGGGCGGCGGCGGGACCTTCAGGGTTCCTGAGCTCAGCCCCGAAGTCAGCCACTGCACGGTTTCGGCGAGGCTCGCCGCGAGGACGCTGACCGGGCCGACAACCGTCGCGAGCGCGATCAGGGTAGTTACGAAGGCCGCGAGGACCCGGCGGTCGCCGAGGCGGCGGGCGAGCCAAGCGTAGGCGGGGTAGAGCGCGACGGCGAGCAGGATCGCCCAAATCACGATCGGCAAGAAGGGGCGGACGAGCTCCAGCGACCACCAGGCGAACAGGCCGAGGAAGGCCAGGCGGACGACGAAGTCGGTGGCGCTGGCTTCGAGCTGCTCCTTCAGGGGGTGAGGGGTGCGCATTCCTGTTCTCCTACGGCTTGTCCGCAGTGATCGAAAGGCCGCCCTTCTCAAGCCCGGCGACAATCAATGGGTGAGTCCGGCGCCACGTGACGCTAGTTAAGATCGGCGACGACGTTTGCGCCATAGTCGGGGTCCAGCTCCCGGATCGTGGCGACCGCAGCCGACGCCTCGTCGTCGAACCCGAGCTCCGCGGACGCGGCGGTGACGGCGACGTGGCCGTAGAGAACCTGGGGTGCTTGACCCGGCGGGCCTCGGCCAGAGCCTCGGCATAGCGACCGTGGGCGTGGTGGTAGAGAAAGAGGCCGACGGAGTAGCCTCCAGGCAGCGCCGGGTTAGCGGCAGAAGCGGCACCGCGTCGTCCCAACGGGCAAGCATGGCATAGCGCTGGCCGAGGTCCGCAAGGATCGTTGTGCAGTTTCGGGTTCAGCCTGCGCCCTGCCTCCAGCGCATCAAGGGTGCCGGCGGCGTCCGACCGTTCCCGGAGTCATCGCATGACCGACACTATCGGTGTCTATCGAGCTATGGCCGAAACTGGGTGATGGGGCCTGAGAAGGCGGCGTATCGTGGCGGGTGTTCGAAGCCTGCCGGAACCTCCCGAAGGAGCGATACGCCATGAACGACGATACCACGATCCTCCCTTTTCACCAGGCGGGTTCG
>JANOEW010000584.1:0-6115 GCA_031413475.1 Amaricoccus sp. | reverse complement strand
CACCCGGTCGCGCATCTCGGGGTCGATCATCGCCTCGAGCACCTTGCGAAAGCCTTGCACCGCATCGGGACCGGCCTGGGAGAAAGCCGCACGCATCCGCCGGCGCTGCGCCGCCGACAGCTCCTGCTCCAGCGCCCGTCCGGCCGCGGTGAGGTGCAGGTTGCGCTGACGGCGGTCGACCGCGCCGACGCGGCTGTCCACGAGGCCGTCCTCGACCAGCTGGCGCAGCACGCGGTTCAGGCTCTGTTTGGTGACGCCGAGGATCTCGAGCAGTTCGTTGACCATCAGGCCGGGACGGCGGTTGACGAAGTGGATCGCGCGGTGATGCGCCCGGCCGTAACCGCGGGCTTCGAGGATGCGGTCGGGGTCGGCGGTGAAGCCGCGGTAGGCGAAGAACATCAGCTCGATGCCCTGGCGCAACTGGTCGTCGGTGAGGAACAGCAGCTGCTCGCTGCGGTTGGGGTTGATCGAAAAGCCGCTCTGGGCCATCGCGCGTCCTGTGCTGCCGACTGGCGTCAGTTTATGTCAGGAGTGTTGACATTCCAAGCCTCAAATGCTAGCCCGCAAGGCGCAGTAGCGAAAGGAACTGTCGCGTCTTGCGGCGGTGACGCAGCGGACAAAAATCGGGAACACGGGCCATGGCGGGCGCTTACGACGATCGGGACGGGGTGATCTGGCTGGACGGCGCCTTCGTGCCGTGGCGCGAGGCCAAGGTGCACGTGCTGAGCCACGCGCTGCATTACGCGAGCTCGGTGTTCGAGGGCGAGCGCGCCTATGGCGGCGTGATCTTCAAGAGCCGAGAGCATACCGAGCGGCTGCTGAAGTCCTGCGACTATCTCGACATGCCGCACCCCGCTTCGGCTGATGCGATCGAGGCGGCGAAGGCGGCTGCGCTGGCCAAGAGCGGGCTGAGCGATGCGTATATCCGGCCGGTGGTCTGGCGCGGCTCGGGCGAGGACATGGGGGTCGCTTCGGCGCGCAACCCGGTGCATCTGGCGATCGCGGTCTGGGAATGGGGTGCCTACTACGGCGACGCCAAAATGAAGGGCGCGAAGCTCGACGTCTCGAAGTGGAAGCGGCCGTCGCCGGAGACGATCCCGAGCTTCGCCAAGGCGAGCGGGCTCTACATGATCTGCACGATGTCGAAGCACGCGGCCGAAGCCAAGGGCTGCTCGGACGCGATCATGATGGATTGGCGCGGCTATGTCGCCGAGGCGACCGGCGCGAACGTGTTCTTCGTGAAGGACGGCGAGGTGCACACGCCGAAGCCCGTCGGGTTGCTGAACGGTATCACCCGGCAGACGGTGATCCAGATGCTGAAGGAGCGCGGCATCCGGGTGAACGAGCGGCACATCGAGCCGCACGAGATGGCCGACTTCCAGCAGTGCTGGCTGACCGGCACCGCGGCGGAAGTGACCCCGGTGGGTTCGATCGGGGACTATAGCTTCGAAGTCGGCGCGCTGACGCAGCAGGTCGCGGGGGACTACGAGAAGCTGGTGCGCGGGCTGCTGAAGGCGGCCTGACGCCGGCCGTGCCCACGCGGATCATCATCGACACCGACCCGGGGCAGGACGACGCGATCGCGATCCTGCTGGCGCTGGCGTCGCCCGAGCTGGAGGTGCTGGGGATCACGGCGGTGGCGGGCAACGTGCCGCTGCCGCTGACGGCGACGAACTGCCTGAAGGTCTGCGAGCTTGCGGGGCGGGCCGACGTGCCAGTCTTCGCCGGAGCGGACCGGCCGCTGGTGCGGCCGCTGATCACGGCGGAATACGCGCACGGCAAGACCGGGCTCGACGGGCCGGATCTGCCGGCGCCGACGATGCGGCTGCGCGACGGGCATTCGGTCGACTTCATCGTCGAGACGCTGCTGGTTCAGGTTTGGTGGCCCGAAAATGCCCTAACTCTCTATAAATCAGAGAAAAATCCTAGGGTCGGACCGATTCAGTCTGATCCGTTTTTGCTCCAGCGCTCCGCGTCGCGCGGCCAGCGCGCGCGGCGCGGCATGCGGAGGGCGAGCAGCGGCTTCAGCGCCGGCAGGGCGAAGCGGTCGAGGTCGAGGTGTTCGTGCACGCCCAGGGTCTCGACGCCGCCGAGCCGGGTGCGCACCATCGAGCGGGAGTAGAACGGCGCGTCGAGCATGGCGAGGACCTGGGCGGGGCGGAAGCCCGGATCGGCGGCGACGCTGCGGCGCAGCCGCCAGAAGGTCGGGGGCAGCGGCGCGGGCGGGGGCGCGTCGAAGGGGTGGACGCGGCCGGCGGCGTCGAAGCGCAGCGCCAGCGCCAGCCGGCTGCCGTCGCGGCGGCGGGCGTCGTAGAGGGTCGCGGCGCCGTCGCCGAGCGGCAGCCGCGCCCAGGTCCAGTCGGCGAAGTCGGCCTCGAGCGCACGGGTTCCGAAGTTGGCGTCGAAGTAGCCGTGGCCGGTCCAGGTCCAGCCGGGGCGGTCGATCGCCACCTCGACTCGGGCGGCGGGGGCAAAGGGCCGCCAGACGTGGGCGCCGTCGGGGTCGAGCCGGGCCTCGACGCCGGTGACCGCCTGGGGGAGGAGGCGGATTCGGCCGCGCAGGCGGGTGAGGTGCGGCACCGCCACCTCGTCGATCTCGATCGTCAGGCCGTCGTCGCGCCATTCCATCGCGCTCGGGCCGACCTGGAAGCGGTCGGACGACTGCGTCACCGCGCCGGCGCCGCGTTCGGTCATCGCCCAGCGGCCGCCGGGGCCGTAGAGGGCGACGTTGATCGCGCAGTGGTCGTGCGGGCGGCGGCGGCCGGCCCAGCGGTAGTAGGGCGAGAACACCGAGCCGATGAAGCCGATGACGCTGATCGCGCGCGTCTCGTCGTCGGAGACGCCGTCGACGTACCACCAGGCGTAGCCGTCGGGCGCAACGGTCAGGTCGAAACGCGGTCGGTCATGATCGCCGCGGCCGCGAGCCGGCCCGACAGGCAGGCCATCGCCACCCCCGGGCCCGGATGCGCCCCGCCCCCGGCGAGGTAGAGGCCCGGGATGCGCGTGCGCGTCATCGGACGGCGGAAGGTCGCCATCGTCCCGTGCGGCGCCGCGCCGTAGATCGCGCCCCCGGTCCCCGGGAACAGCCGGGCGAAGTCCGCCGGCGTGGTCAGCGCCGTCGCCGGGTCGGGCGGGGTCAGGATCAGGCCCATCCGGGCCAGTCGCTCGAAGACGCGCGTCTGACATGTCTCGATCTCCTCTCGGCCGGGCGGGCGGCTGTCGCCGTCAGCGGGCGCGTTCATGATCATCATCAGCCGCTCGGGGTCACGCGGCGCGAGGCAGCCGGGCGGGCGGTCCTGGGCGAACACATAGAGCGTCGGGTCGCGCGGGGGACGGCGGGCGACGAACAGGTCGTGGAACTCGGCGCGGTAGTCGGCCCCGAAGAACACGGTGTGGTGGTCGAGCGCGAACCCGGCCGGCCGATCGGCGAAGGTCCAGACCCAGGCCGAAAGCGAGCGTTGGTCGCGGCGCAGCGGCGGCGCGGCGCGTTGAGCCGCCCGGCCGAGCAGGCCTTCGGCCAGCGCGGCGGGGTCGCCGTTGAAGACGACGGCATCGGCGGGGATGGCGTGGCCGTCGGTCAGGGTGACGTCGACGACGCGCCCGCCGGCGACCGATATCTCGCGCACCGGCGTGCCGAGCCGGATCGTCGCGCCGCGCGCCGCGGCGAGGTCGGCGATCGCCCGGGCGAGCGCCGCCATGCCGCCGTCGACCGACCAGACGCCCGCCGCTTCGACGCTCCAGATCAGCGCGAGGATCGCGGGGCTGAGGTAGGGCGAGCCGCCGACGTAGGTGGCGTAGCGGGCGAAGAGCTGTGCGAGCCGGGGGTCGCTGAAGCTGCGCGTCGTGAGATCGGCGAGGGTGGAGAGGGGCGCCATCGCCGGCAGGATCCGCGCGGCGTCGCGCGCCACGGCGGCGGCGACGCCGAGCGCCGTCGGGCGGGAGGATCGCAGCACCGGACCCTCGAAGGCCAGGAACAGGCGCCGGGCGCGGGCGGTGAAGGCGCGCAGCTGAGCCGCCGCGGCCGGGCCGGCGAACGCGGCGACCGCCGCCTCCGAGCGCGCCGGGTCGGCGAAGAGGTCGAGGCGCGATCCGTCGGGCCAGGCGTGGCGCGCCAGCACCTCGGCCGGGGTCAGCTGGACGTGGTCGTCGAGCGCCGCGCCGGCCGCGGCGAACAGCTCCTCGAACACCGGGCGCAGGGTGAAGACGGTGGGGCCCGCGTCGATCGGCCCCGCCGGCGAGAGCAGCCGCCGCGCCTTGCCGCCGACCTGAGCCTGGGCCTCGCAGAGCGTGACCTCGCGGCCGGCCTGCGCGAGCAGAAGCGCCGCGCTCAGCCCGGCGATGCCGCCCCCTACCACGACGATCCGTTCCGCCGTCCGCGCCACCGCGCCGCTCCTCTGCCGCCCGAGATGATTGACAGGCCCCGCGCAAGTGTCCAGTGTAGTTTACATAGGCGTGTCAAATCGGCGGAACACGGCTCCGCCCGCGAGGTCACATGGACGTCACCGGCCGGATCGAGACCACCCTGCAGGCGGCGATCGCCGCGACCGCAGACGGGTCCGCGCCGCCCCGGCTGGCCGGCGCGCTGGCGCATGCGGTGTTTCCCGGCGGCGCGCGGGTGCGGCCGCAGCTGACCCTGGCGGTGGCGATCGCCTGCGGTGACGACGCGCCGGAACTGGCGAACGCAGCCGGCGCCGCGATCGAGCTGATCCATTGCGCGAGCCTCGTGCACGACGACATGCCCTGCTTCGACGCCGCCGACCTGCGCCGGGGCCGGCCGACGGTGCACCGCGCCTATTCCGAGTCGCTGGCGCTGCTGGCCGGCGACGCGCTGATCGTGCTCGGGTTCGAGACGCTGGCGCGGGCCGGCGCCGCGGCCCCCGCGCGCCTCGCCGGGCTCGTCGGCGCGCTGGCGCGCTCGACGGGCATGCCGGGCGGCATCTGCGCCGGCCAGGGCTGGGAGAGCGAGACCGAGGTCGACCTGTCGGCCTATCACCGCGCCAAGACCGGGGCGCTGTTCGTCGCCGCGACCACCATGGGCGCGCAGGCGGCGGGGCGCGAGCCGGGACCGTGGGTCGAGCTCGGCGCCCGCATCGGCGAGGCGTTCCAGGTCGCGGACGACCTGCGCGACGCGCTGCTGACCGAAGCGGAGCTGGGCAAGCCGGTCGGCCAGGACGCGATCCACGCCCGTCCCAACGCCGTGGCGGCGCTCGGGGTCTCCGGGGCGGTGGCGAAGCTGCACGATATTCTCGGTGGCGCGATCGCGGCGATCCCGTCCTGTCCGGGCGAGGCGGCGCTGCGCGAGATCGTGCGGCTGCAGGCCAAGCGCCTGACCCCGGTCGAGTTCGCCCAGCACGCCGCCTGACCTTGGCGGCGGAATCCGGGAAGCTCGCGCGGCTGCGCGCCCGCTGGCGCGCCTGGCGCAACGCCCGGCTGGCGGACCCGGCGTTTCTGGACTGGGCGGCGCGGTTTCCGCCGACCCGGCCCCTTGCCCGGCGCGAGGCGGGACAACTCCATGATATCGTGGCCGGTTTCGTCTACTCGCAGACGCTGTTCGCCTGTGTCGAGCTTGGCCTGTTCACGGCGCTCGCCGCCGGCCCGCGCTCGGTCGAGGCGCTGGCGGCGGACCTCGGTCTCGGCGCCGAGCGCATCGAGCGGCTCGGGCAGGCCGCCGCCGCGTTGCGTCTGCTCGAGCCTGCGGGGCCCGGGGTCTACGCCCTGGGGCCGCTCGGAGCGGCGGTGCTCGGCGCGGCGGGCGTGGCGGAAATGGTGCGCCACCACGCGCTGTTCTACCGCGACCTCGCCGATCCGGTCGCGTTGCTGCGCGGGGCGCCCGACACCGAACTGGCGCGGTTCTGGGCCTATGTCGGCGGCCGGCGCACCCACGATCTGCCGCCTGACTCGGCGGCCGACTACTCGCGGCTCATGGCCGTCAGCCAGACCCTGGTTGCCGGCGAGACGCTGGCCGCGGCCCCGCTCGGAGGGGTGCGCCGATTGCTCGACGTGGGCGGCGGCGAGGGGACGTTCCTCGAGGCCGCACTGCGCGCCACGCCCGGCCTGAGCGGGGTGGTCTTCGACCTGCCCGCCGTCGCCGCCCGCGCCGCGGTGCGTCTGGCCG
>JANOEW010000583.1:0-3479 GCA_031413475.1 Amaricoccus sp. | reverse complement strand
CCATGCGGGGTCCGTCGTGGGATCCTCAACGTCCAGCAGCTGGTATATGCGTTTGGTGTCCGGGGGTGGCGCGTGTAGAGCGGTGGACTCGACCGCACCGACGATCCCGTCCGCATGTATCTGCGCGAGATGGGCTCGGTCGAGCTGCTGTCGCGGGAGGGCGAGATCGCCATCGCCAAGCGCATCGAGGCCGGGCGCAACACCATGATCCTCGGGCTGTGCGAAAGCCCGCTGACCTTCCAGGCGATCACGATCTGGCGCGACGAGTTGCTCGACGAGGCGATCATGCTGCGCGACGTGATCGACCTCGAGACCACCTTCGGCCAGTCGATGGAGACCGACGAAGTCGACAGCGTGCTCGGCGCCGCGCGCCCCGAGCCCGCCGCCGAGCCCGAAGCTGCGCCCGCCGCTGTCGCCGCCGCGCCCGCCGCGGTCGAGCGCGACGAGGACGACCCCGACCTCGACATCACCGACGTCGAGCCCCCCGCCCGCGAGGAGGAGCCCGAAGAGGAGGACGAGGCCGGCAACCTGTCGCTCGCCGCGATGGAGGCGGCGCTGAAGCCGCAGGTGCTCGAGACCCTCGACCGCATTGCCTCGGACTACGTCCGCCTCGCCGAGATGCAGGACAGCCGCATGTCGGCGACGCTGAACCAGGACGAGACCTTCTCCTCGCTGCAGGAGCGCGAATACCAGCGCCTGCGCGGCGAGATCGTCGAGCTGGTCAACTCGATGCACCTGCACAACAACCGCATCGAGCAGCTGATCGACCAGCTCTACGGCATCAACCGCAAGATCATGACGCTCGACGGCGGCATGGTGAAGCTCGCCGACCAGGCTCGGGTCAACCGCGCCGAGTTCCTGTCCGAATACCGCGGCGCCGAGCTCGAACCCGGCTGGCTCGACCGCGTGGCGCGGCTGAAGAGCCGCGGCTGGGACCAGCTGACCTCGCGCCACCGCGAGCGCGCCGAGGAGATCCGCGGCGAGATGGCCGCGGTCGGCCAGTACGTCGGCCTCGACATCTCCGAGTTCCGCCGGATCGTGAACCAGGTCCAGAAGGGCGAAAAGGAGGCCCGGCAGGCCAAGAAGGAGATGGTCGAGGCCAACCTGCGGCTGGTGATCTCCATCGCGAAGAAATACACCAACCGCGGCCTGCAGTTCCTTGATCTCATTCAGGAAGGCAACATCGGCCTGATGAAGGCGGTCGACAAGTTCGAGTACCGCCGCGGCTACAAGTTCTCGACCTACGCCACCTGGTGGATCCGCCAGGCGATCACCCGGAGCATCGCCGACCAGGCCCGCACCATCCGCATCCCGGTGCACATGATCGAAACGATCAACAAGCTCGTCCGGACGGGGCGCCAGATGCTGCACGAGATCGGCCGCGAGCCGACGCCGGAGGAGCTGGCCCAGAAGCTGCAGATGCCGCTCGAGAAGGTCCGCAAGGTGATGAAGATCGCCAAGGAGCCGATCTCGCTCGAGACGCCGATCGGCGACGAGGAGGACAGCCAGCTCGGCGATTTCATCGAGGACAAGAACGCGATCCTGCCTTTGGAGTCCGCCATCCAGGGCAACCTGAAGGAGACGACGACGCGGGTGCTGGCGTCGCTGACGCCGCGCGAGGAGCGGGTGCTGCGCATGCGCTTCGGGATCGGCATGAACACCGACCACACGCTTGAGGAGGTCGGGCAGCAGTTCAGCGTGACCCGCGAACGCATCCGCCAGATCGAGGCGAAGGCGCTGCGGAAGCTGAAGCACCCAAGCCGGTCGCGGAAGCTTCGGAGCTTCCTGGATCAGTAATCGGTGCGCAAACAACCAAAAATAGTCGTAAATCGCCATGTGACCGGCCAGACGGGAGAGTTTCTGGTCGCGGCTGAGTTGTGTCGGCGTGGTTTTACGGTAGCTCTTCCAACGGGAAATGCTGTTGCGTTTGATATGTTGGCCGACAGTGGAGGGAAAAGAATCTCAGTTCAAGTGAAGAGCTCCACGGGACAATCAATTCAACTAAGCCTTAAAAAGTTCCTAAAGATAGAGATGGACGGAAACAGGCAAATAATTTACGACAAAGATGGGATTGATTCATCAATCCATATCTTTTGCGTATTTATCGGTAAAGAAGTTGGACGCGATAGATTTTACTGTTGCTCAATGGGCGAATGGATTGATTTAATCCGTAGAAGCCATAAAAAATACTTAGGGCCGAAAGAAGAGAGGCCCGGTGAAAATAAGAGTTGCCTGCATGCAGCCCACAAAGAAAATGACATGATAGAGTCCGATGCATTTTTATCTATCGACGATTGGTTCGCTAGAGTGCAGCAAGCGTAAAGGGCGATTGTCCACCGCTTCTCATCAAGCCGCCTTCCCGACCCGACCCTGATCTCCCGTGCCCGGCCAGCAGCCCCTCGACCGAGACATCCTCGTCGAGCGCCGGCCAGTGCAGGCCGAACGGGCTGATCTCGACCGCCTCCCGCGCTGCGGGCTCGGCCCTCATCAGCCGGGGAAACCATGCGAGCGGCACCCCCGAGCACTCGTCCGTCCGACAGCGCAAACCACATCACGTCCTCATCGAACCGCACGCTTTCAGCTGAAACGGCCATGCCTTACCTTGACGCGATGCGCCCAAGACCTACCACCCTTGACATCATGTACGCAATCCCGTACATAGAGCCCATGAAAACCCTCTCCTCCACCGAACTCCGCGCCAATCTATCTGCCGTAATGGACCAGGTGAACGACGACCACGAACCGGTCATCGTCACCCGCGCCAAAGGGCGGCCCGTGGTCGTGCTCTCGCTGGAGGACTACGCGGCGATGGACGAGACCGCCTATCTGCTGGCGAGCCCCGAGAATGCGCGGCGGCTGCGCGAATCGATCCGGCAGCTCAAGGCCGGCGAGGTCGTGGTCCGCGACTTGGCTGAATGATCCTCGGCTTCACGCCGGAGGCGTGGGATCACTATCTGTTCTGGCAGGCCAGCGATAGGGCGATGCTCCGCAAACTGAACCGTCTGCTGGAGGAATGCCTGCGCCACCCATTCGAGGGTACGGGCAAGCCCGAAGCCCTCCGGGGCGACCTCTCCAGCTACTGGTCACGCCGCATCGACCGCGAGCATCGGCTGGTCTACCGCGTCACGCCAACAACGATCGAAATCGTGCAGTGCCGATATCACTACTGACCCGCACGCCCTGCGTCAGCCACGTCAGTCTTGGCGAGATCCTCGCCGACATACAGCAGAGGCGCCCCCTCCGCCTCCTCAGCGGACATACCCTGGCTCGGGCCTTCGCAACACGATGCAAGCGGCAGATCTAAAATAATAAACTATATCAAATAACTAACTAGCCTTGCATAGCAGCAAGGCTGCTCAGCGGATCCAGCCGTGCGTCTCTGGGTCGACATAACTGATCAGAATTCCCTCGCAAGACGATACCCCGAGGTGATCTCACTCCATATGTGGGCGGCCGTCTTCGCTGCGATGCCGGGCTTG
>JANOEW010000582.1:0-2755 GCA_031413475.1 Amaricoccus sp. | reverse complement strand
TCTCGGTCCTCAACCAGGTGCTGCCGGATCGGGACGTCTTCCCGATGCACTGCTCGGCGAACGCCGCGGCGGCGGCCGACACCTCCTCGGCCGCGAGCGGTTCCGCGCGCGGCGGGGCCTTCGCCGGCGGCGGTCCCGGCACGGCGACCGGCGCGGGTTCGGGGGACTCGGCCGCGGCGCTCGGGGCCGTGGCGGCGAGCAAGGTGGCGGCTGACGAGGTCACGGACGCCGGCTCGGCATCGCGATTCGAGCGATCCAAACTCATGCTGACGATGCGCTGAAGGAAGAACCCGGTCGCGATCACCAGCACGCCGAGCGCGACCCAGGCGACCATCCGTTCGCCGCGGGCCACCGGACGCGCCGGCGCCGGAGCGCCCGCGGGGGGGGGCTCGGCGGGCTTCACGGCGGCCGTGACCGAGGGCGGACCGGCGGCGGCCAGGTCCCCCGGCAGCGGCGGGAGGTCGAGGGCGCCGGTGCGGGACGGCGCGGCCGCCGGGGAGGCGCGTGGCGCGGAACTCGCGGCCTTCAGGATCGCGCCGCAGTTCACGCAGTAGTGCGCCGAAGGGGGATTCTCGACGCCGCACAGCCGGCAGGCGGACAAGTCGGAAGCGTACGTCTCCCCCCCTCCCTCGACAGGCAGGGAATGCCGCTCCGCGTCAGTCGCTCGTCCGTCCACCGGTCAGGCCCGCTTTCGAAGGACAAGCCCAAGCAACATTCGCACCGCACTGACGAACGGCGGTCAGCGGCCGAGGTTGGGGACGATGACCGACGGGGGACGAGGCGGGCGCGGGGGAGGCGTGGGTCGCGGGGGCGGGGCCGGCTGCACCGGGGCGACCCAGTTCCAGCCGCCCCAGTACCCGGTGTCGTTCCAGGAGGCGCGCTCGGCCTCGCGGGCGCGCGCCGCGGCGAGTTCGTTTTCCAGCCGGCGGCGGTCTGCCTCGATCCGCGCCAGTTCGTCCTCGCGCGCGGACTGCGCGCGTCGCGTCGCTTCGCGCGTGCGGAAAGCCTCGAGTTCGCGCTCGAGCCGTTCGACCGCCTTCGGGTCGGCCTGGCCGCCGTCCGCGTCGACCACGACCCCGCCCGGACAGGGCTGCTGCTGGAACGCGGTCCGGCCCTCCGCGTCCTGGCAGCGATAGACCGGCGGCTGGGCCAACGACAACGGCGCCAGCAGCGCCGCCGCGACGAGCGCTGCGATGACGCGTGGCGCACTCCGGACGGCGCTGGCGGCGGCCATGCACGAGCCTACCGCAGCCCCGGTCGGACGGGGGCTGCGCAGCGTGCCGCCGGTCAGGCGCGCGTGGCCTGCGCGGCGGCGAGCGCCCGCTTCGGGTGGATGAGCGTGCGGCGGCCGTCGGCGGTCTTCTCCGCGGTGTCGCGGATGAGGCGGATCACCTCCGGCGGCGCGAGCTTCGGGTTCACGGCGAGGATCTTCGCCGCGAGGTTCGCGACCTGCGGCGCCGCCATCGACGTGCCCGACTCGGGGATGCGCTCGCCGCCCGGGATCACGCTGTCGACGAGCCAGCCGTTCGCGTGCACGACCACGGTCGGCCCGTAGCTCGTGAACGACGCCTCGTCGCCGGCCTTGTCGACCGCGCCCACGGTGATCAGGTTGGGCAAAGCGATATCGGCCGGGATCGCCTCGGCGAAGGTCGAGTCCTGGTTGGCGTTGCCGGCCGCGGCGACGAAGAGGATCGCCGGCGCCGACGCGATCGCCTGCACGAACGCGCGCTTGCCGATGTCGAACCACTCGCGCGCGATCGCCTTGCGCTCGTCCGGCGTCTTCCCGATGCCGCATTGCTCGAGCGAGCCCTCGACGTCGCCGACGGTGCCGCCGAAGCTCATGTTGACAACGCGCACGCCGTGCTTGCGGAAGAAGTCGACGTAGGCCTGCGTCGCGCGCGCGTCGCGCAGCGTGATTTCCAGGCTCGGGCAGGGATCGGGCTGCAACGTGTGCTGGAATTCGATGCGCGCATTGGCGAGCCGCGCGTACGGATTGCCGGCCATCGCGATGCCGGCGACATGCGTGCCGTGGATGTAGTTGCCGGCGGCGCCCAGTTCCTCGATCGCGGCCTTGTACTCGGCCGGCTTCAGGTTCGACAGGTACTGCTTCACCTCGGTCGCCTCGGCGCTGTCGACGTTCGCCTGCAGGTCGGAGAAGCCCTTCAGCCGCGACTTCATCCGCGGGATGCGGTCCTTGAGCTCGGCCGGGACCGGGTAGAGGTCGCCGCTCGACGGGTTCGACGCCTTGTCGAAAGCGATCGTGACCGGCGCGCCGGTGGCGTCGCGCACGAGGCGGTCGCGGAAGAGCCCGGTGTCGATGCCGCTGTCCCACACCGCGATCGGCACGATCGCGTAGTCGCGGCCCGCCGGCAGCGCGACGTCGCGCTGCGCCCAGATGTCGGGCTTGTCGACGGCGTTCGCGGCGAGGTAGCGACCGTAGGTGTCGACGAGCGTCGCCTTGAGGGGGAGCTGCACCGCGATGCGGTACTTCGCCGCCACGATCGCGGGCGCGAAGTCGGACGAGAGCGCGCCGCTCTTGTCGACGATCGGCTGGATCACGTCGCGCACCTGGCCCAGGATCAGCGCCTCGCTCACGATCTCGGCGGAGGCTCACTGGCCGGACTGGGCGTCACCAGTGCCACCTTTGCCGTGTTGTTGGTGCTTGGGCTGGTGCTGCTGGCGCGGGCGCCGCGGCCAGCGCCCAACCCAGTGGTTGCCACGGAGGCCACTGCGCTGCTGCTGCCCTTTCGCAGCG
>JANOEW010000581.1:0-7909 GCA_031413475.1 Amaricoccus sp. | reverse complement strand
GCCGCACCCTGTAGCGCATCGCGAGCTCGACCGAGCGCGTCTGCAGCACCTTGGCCCCGGCGCCCGCGAGCAACGAGAAGGAGCTGCCCGACGCCTTCCTGCGCCGCTGCTTCTTCCACTACATTCGATTCCCCGACCCCGAGACGCTCGCCCGCATCGTCGACGTCCACTTTCCGGGGGTCAAGGCCAGCCTGGTGCGCGCCGCGCTCACCCAGTTCTTCGAGATCCGCGAGACGCCGGGGCTGAAGAAGAAACCCTCCACCTCGGAGGCGCTCGACTGGCTGAAGCTGCTGCTCGCCGAGGACCTCGACGCCGAGGACCTGCGGCTGGACCCGACCAAGACGCTGCCGAAACTGCACGGCGCGCTGCTGAAGAACGAGCAGGACGTGCATCTCTTCGAGCGCCTTGCCTTTCTCGCCCGAGGCCGGCGATCGTGAGCCCGACGCGCCCGCCCGGGGGTGACAGGTCGGGCGACGCGTGCTATTGTGCGCTGCAACATGACAGGAATTTCCCCGATGATCTATTCGCCCAAGACGCTCGACGCCTTCGCCGCGTGGGGCAACTTCGCGAGCGCCTACACGCGCATGAACCTGGCCGCGAGCGAAGTGATCCTGCGCCGGACCCAGCGAATGGCGCTGGGCGCGATGACACCGCACGAGGCAATGGCGATGGTGCTGGAAAAGCCCACGGCGTTGGCGGCGGCGACCGAACGCGCGGCCGTCGCCGCGGCGCGCGGCGGCGACGCCGCCACGATCGCGGCGGCGGCGCTGCGGCCGTATGGCGCAAAAACCCGATCGAACGTGCGCAAGCTGCGGAAGTAGCCGGCGCGGCGGGCGGGCGGGCGTGATCGCCGTGCGCCCACTCCGGACCGCCGACGAGGCCGCCTGGCGCGATCTGTGGCGCGGCTACCTCGCGTTCTACGAGACCGAACTCGCCGAACCGGTCTACGCCGCCAGCTTTGCCCGGCTGAACGACCCGGGCGTCGACGACTACCACGGCCTGATCGCCCTCGACGGCGATCGGCCGGTCGGGCTCGCCCACTACATCTTTCACCGTCACGGCTGGCAGATCGACGAGGTCACCTACCTCCAGGACCTCTACGTCGCCCCCGAAACCCGCGGAACCGGGGCGGGCCGCGCGCTGATCGAGGCGGTCTATGCCGCCGCCGACGCGGCCGGCCGGCCGAACGTCTACTGGCTCACCCAAGACGTCAACGCGGTCGCCCGCCGCCTCTACGACCGAATCGGCGTCGCCACGCCGTTCGTCAAGTACCGGCGCTGAGCCCGCGGCCGCCGTGTTCGCCCGACCGCTCCTCGGACCCCTGTTCGGCCTCGGGCTCGCCGCCCTCGCCGGGTGCGCGGCGCCCGACGGCGCGGCGATCACCGCCGTGCGCTTCGCCCCCGCGGCCTTCACCCAGGGCGTCGCGCGATCGAACGCGGATCTGGCGGTCGATTTCCTCGACATCACCTTCGCGCTCGAGAGCGGCGAGAAGCTCGAGCGGCTGCTGCGCTACGAGGGTCCGGTGCGCGTTCACGTCACGCCCTCGATCTCCGGCCGCTATCGCGACGACGTCGAAGCCCTGCTCGCCCGGTTGCGCCGCGAGGCGGGAGTCGACGTCGCGCTGACCAACGACCCGGCCAAGGCACAACTTCGCATCGAGGGCGTTCCGGCGGCGCAGCTCGCCCGCGTCTTTCCCTCGGCGGCGTGCTTCATCGTGCCGGGCGAGACAAACTGGCGTGGCTTCATTGGCCGCCGCGCCGACACGCGCGTGCGCTGGTCGAACCAGTCGCAGCTCACCGGCGCCGCGATCTTCGTGCCGGTCGATTCCACGCCGCAGGACGCGCGCGACTGCCTGCACGAGGAGATCACCCAGGCGCTCGGCCCGGCGAACGATCTCTACCGCCTGCCCGACTCGATCTGGAACGACGACAATCTGCACGGCGTCGCCACGTCGTTCGACATGCTGATCCTGCGGGTGCTCTATCAGCCCGAGCTGACCAGCGGCATGACCCGCACCGAGGTCGCCGCGGCGCTGCCGGCGCTGTTCGCCCGCGAGAACCCGAAAGGCCGCGGAGTCGCCCGGACGGCGCGGCACCCCGAATCCCGCGCGTGGGCGAGCGCCATCGAGATCGCGCTCTCGCGCCGCGCCGGCCGCGACGACCGGCTCGCGGCCTCGCGCCTCGCCACCCAGATCGCCGCCGAGATGCGCCCCGTGGATCACCGCCTCGCGGTCTCGCTGCTCACGCTCGGCCGGCACGCGCTTCGCCGGGACCAGTCGGAGGCGGCACGCTACTTCGCCGAGGCCTACGAGGTCTCGCGCCGGCGGCTCGGACCCGCCGACCTGCGCTCCGCCCACGCCGGGGTGCACGTCGCCGCCGTCGCCCTGGCCGCGGGCAAGTTCGACGACACGGTTCGGCTCGCCGACCGGCACGCGCCGGCCGCGCGCAGCGGACAGAACGCGATTCTGCTCGCCGGCCTGCTGTCGCTCAAGGCCGAGGCCCTGCTCGGCCTCGGCGAGGCCCCGGCGGCGCGGGCGGCGCGGCTCGACAGCCTGCGGTGGGCGCGCTATGGTTTCGGCGACGTCGATGGCACGCTGGCGCGCGAGCAGGCGGCGCTGACCGCCGCGCTCGAGATCGACCGGTAGCCGGCATGATCTTGCCTGTCGCGTTCCTGCTCGGCGCCGCGATCGGCTGGCGGCGTGCGCGCCGACGCGGCGGCGACCGCCTCGATCAGCTGCAATACGCCGCGGCGCACGGCATCGTCTTCACGCTCGCCGCGGTCGTGCTGACCATCCTCGGCCAGCGCCTCGGGCTGATCTGACGCCATGTTCACGCGCTTTTTCGCCGAGCTGCGCGACGCCGGGGTCCCGGTCAGCCTGCGGGAGTATCTCGCCTTCCTCGCGGCGCTCGACGCCGGGGTGGTGCTCTATGATGCCGAAGGCTTCTATTTCCTCGCCCGCGCCAGCCTGGTGAAGGACGAGCGCCGCATCGACCGCTTCGACCGGGTCTTCGCCCGCGTCTTCGGCGGCCTCGCAGATGTCGACCCGGAAACGCTGCTGACGCGGATCGATCTGCCGGAAGACTGGCTGCGAAAGCTCGCCGAGAAGCACCTCACCGCGGAGGAACGCGCGGCGATCGAGGCGCTCGGCGGCTTCGAGAAGCTGATGGAAACCCTGCGCGAGCGCCTGCGCGAACAGGCGGGCCGACACCAGGGCGGCTCGAAGTGGATCGGCACGGCGGGAACCTCACCCTTCGGCGCCTATGGCTACAACCCCGAGGGCGTGCGGATCGGCCAGGACGGCTCGCGCCACCAGCGCGCGGTCAAGGTCTGGGACCGGCGCGAATTCCGCAACCTCGACGACACGGTCGAGCTCGGCACCCGCACCATCAAGCTCGCGCTGCGCCGCCTGCGCCGCTGGGCCCGCGAGGGCGCCGCGGACGAGCTCGACCTCGGCGCCACGATCCGGAGCACCGCCGAGCAGGGCTGGCTCGACGTCGTCACCCGGCCCGAGCGCCACAACGCGGTCAAGGTGCTGCTGTTCCTCGACGCCGGCGGATCGATGGATCCGCACGTGCGGCTGGTGGAGGAGCTGTTCTCCGCGGCGCGCGGCGAGTTCAAGCACCTCGAGCCCTACTATTTTCACAACTGTCTCTACGAGGGCGTCTGGCACGACAACCGCCGCCGCTGGGACGCGCAGACGCCGACCGAGGAGGTGCTCCGCACCTATGGCGCCGACTGGCGCGTGCTGTTCGTCGGCGACGCGGCGATGAGCCCCTACGAGATCACCCATCCGGGCGGCGCGAACGAGCACTGGAACGCCGAGTCAGGCGCAACCTGGCTGCAGCGCGCGCTCGACGCCTGGTCGCACTCGGTCTGGATCAACCCGCTGCCCGAACCCGCCTGGGCCCACACCCGCTCGGTCGGCCTCGTCGCCGAGATCTTCGGCGGGCGCATGTTCCCGATGACGCTGGCCGGCCTCGACGCCGCGATCAAGGCGCTGACGCGCTGAAGCGCGGGCGTGGCGCGAACCGCTGCTACTGGCCGATCGCCATCGGGATGATCCGGTCCTGATAGAACCGCACCAGCGTTTGCCCCGAAAAGCTCATGGTGATCCAGAAGACCACCAGGATCGCCCCGAGCTTCGGAACGAAGGTGAGGGTCATCTCCTGAACCGAGGTCAGCGCCTGCACGAGCCCGATCGCGAGGCCAACGACCAGCGTCACCGCCAGGATAGGGGTCGAGACCACCAGCGCCACCCACAGCGCCTGGCGCAGGATGTCGAGGACCTCCGCCTCGGCCATCGCTGGTCAGACCGGCATGCGCAGGATTTCCTGATAGGCCTCGACCACCTTGTCCCGCACGGCGACCGCCGTCTGCACCGCGAGCTCGGTCGCCGCCAGCGCCTCGACGACGGCTTGCGGATCGGCGCGGCCCGCGAGCCCGGCCTTCACCGTCTCCTCGCCCTCGCGCAGCGTCGCCATGAAGTCCTGCGCCGCGGCAGCGAAGGCCTCGGCCGGCCCGCGCTCGCCCGGCGTCGGCCGGACGGCCGCCTGCGCCTGGGTGTAGACCTGGGCGGCGAGCGTCGATTTGATGTCCATCGGAAGCGTCTCCTGTTAGCGTCGCAGCAG
The DNA here is from genome assembly GCA_031413475.1 of Amaricoccus sp. Taxonomy (GTDB): domain Bacteria; phylum Pseudomonadota; class Alphaproteobacteria; order Rhodobacterales; family Rhodobacteraceae; genus Amaricoccus. The sequence continues at coordinate 3,281 of JANOEW010000581.1, read as the reverse complement.
GTCGAGCAGCGACCCGGCCATCTGCCGCGCCTGCTCGAACATCCGCAGGTTGGCCTCGTAGCTGCGGTTCGCCTCGCGGGCGTCGGCGATCTCGACCATCATGTTGACGTTGGAACTGTCGTAGTAGCCGTCCGCCCCGGCGAGCGGGTGGTTCGGGTCATGGACCCGCGCAAGCTCGGCCTCGTCCAGCCGCACCGGCCCGGTCGCCACCGCACGGGCGTCGCCCGCCATGGTCTCCTCGAAGGAGACCAGCTTGCGCCGATAGCCCGGCGTGTCGGCGTTGGCGATGTTCTCCGACGAGAGGCGCAGACGGGCGGCCTGGGCGGCCATGCCGCTGGCGGCCGTCGCCATGGTCCTGGTGATCTCGTTCATGCGCAGGCCCTCCTCAACGCTGCCGGCCGAGGCTGGCGCGCAGAATGTCCATGGTCTTGCGGTAGACCCCGAGCGCGAGGTCATGATTCTGGCGGATATCCGCGCCGCGGATCATCTGGTCTTCGAGGCTGACCGAGTTGCCGTTGGGCGTCTCGGCCCCGAAGGCGGCGACCTCCTCGGCCTCGAAGCCGCGGGCTCCGGCATCGAGATCGATGTGCCCGCGCCGAGTGATCTGCGCCGTGAACCCCGGTCCGTCGGCCAACGTTTCGGCGAAGTCCGGCAGGTCGCGGGCGCGGTAGCCCGGGGTGTCAGCGTGGGCGATGTTCTCGGTCACCAGGGTCTGGCGGGCCGAGGCATGGGCGGCGAGGGAACTCGCGAGCCGAAGCAGGGTCAGGTTGTGGTCCAAGGCGGGGTTCTCCCGGTGTGTCGCAACCTCGCCTTAAGGGTTCATGGTTGACAAAGCGTAATCGACGGCTCGCCAAGGTTGACAGACATGTTGAGCGATTTCACGGCGCTGGGACGGGGGATCGGCCGGATCGCGAACCACCGCCGCGTCGGACGGGTGGTCGCGGTCGGCCAGGCGGCGCTCGAGATCGCCGGTCTGACGCATCAGGCGCGCATCGGCGACCAGGTGGCCATCGCGCTGCGCAGCGGCGCGACGCTCGGCGGCGAGATCGTCGCGCTGTCCGAACGAACGGCGCGGGCCATGACTTACGCGCCGCTCGACGGGGCGGCGCTGGGCGACGCGGCGACGCTGCTCGGAGCGGCGGAGGCGCACCCTGCCGCGAGCTGGGTCGGCCGGATCGTCGACGCATTCGGCGCTCCGCTCGACGGCCGGCCGCTCGCGCCGGGACCGTTCGCGGCCGCGCTGCGCCGATCGCCACCCGCGGCGGCGACCCGCAAGGGCCTGGGGGCGCGGCTCGGCACCGGACAACGGCTGTTCGACACGGCCCTGCCAATGGCGCGCGGCCAGCGCATCGGCATCTTCGCCGGCTCGGGCGTGGGCAAGTCCTCGCTGCTCGCCGACCTCGCCCGCGGCATCGAGGCGGACATCGTGGTCTACGCGCTGATCGGCGAGCGCGGCCGCGAATTGCGCGACTTCACCGAAACCGTGCTCGGGCCCGAAGGCATGGCGCGGGCCGTCGTGATCGCCGCGACCTCCGACCAGGCGCCCTTGATCAAGCGCCGCGCCGCCTGGATGGCGATGGCGACGGCCGAGGTCTTCCGCGACCAGGGCCGTCACGTGCTGGTGATTCTCGACAGCCTGACCCGGTTCGCCGAGGCGCATCGCGAGATCGCGCTGACGGCCGGCGAGGCGCCGAGCCTGCGCGCCTATCCGCCCTCCACAGCGAACCTGATCGCCTCGCTGTGCGAGCGGGCGGGACCGGGGCCGTTCGGCAAGGGCGACATCACCGGCGTCTTCAGCGTGCTGGTGGCGGCGTCCGACATGGACGAGCCGGTGGCGGACATCACCCGGGGCGTGCTCGACGGGCATGTGGTGCTCGACCGCGCCATCGCCGAGCGCGGGCGGTTCCCGGCGATCGACGTGCGCCGCTCGGTCTCGCGCAGCCTGCCGGCGATCGCGTCGATGGCCGAGAACGCGCTGCTGGCCAAGCTGCGCCGGGTGCTGACCGCTTACGAGAACGCGGAGCTGATGATCCAGACCGGGCTCTACCTCGCCGGCTCGGACCCCGCGATCGACGAGGCGATCACGCTGTGGCCGGGACTGGACGCGTTCTTCGCCGAGCCCGCGCCGGACGGAGTAACGGCGAGTTTCGCGCGGCTCGGTCAGGTCCTCGGCGCTCCGACTGCGGCCGGGGCTTCGCCGGGAGCGGCGACGCGGTGACGCCGTTCCGCCTATCCGCCCCAGACACGCCCGAGCGCAGCGATCCAGTTCGCATGGCACAGTTTGCGCAGCAGCTCGGCGTCATAGCCGTGCGCGGCGAGCGCCGCCTGCAGCGCCGGCAGGCCGGTGACGTCGCCGATCCCCTCGGGCATCGTCGCGCCGTCGAAATCCGAGCCGAATCCGACGTGGTCCTCGCCCAGGCGCGCGATCAGGTGGTCGAGGTGGCGCAGCACCGGCTCCCAGGACATCTCCGGCGCGCGGCGGCCGTCCGGGCGCAGGAAGCAGGTCGCGAAGTTCAGCCCGACCATGCCGCCGCGCTCGCCGATCATCGCGAGCTGGCGGTCGGTCAGGTTGCGCGTCGACGGGCAGACCGCATGGGCGTTCGAGTGTGTGGCGATCAACGGGGCGCGCGACAGCGCCGCCACGTCGTCGAACCCGGCCGCGTTCAGATGCGACAGGTCGATCAGGATGCGCAGCGCGTCGCATTCCCGCACCAGATCGCGCCCGGCCGGCGTCAGGCCGGGGCCGGTGTCGGGATCGCCGGGAAAGCGGGACGGCACGCCGTGTCCGAACAGGGTCGGGCGTCTCCAGACCAGCCCGAGCGAGCGCAGGCCAGCGGCGTGGAAGACGTGAAGCGCGTCGAGGTCGGCGCCGATGGCCTCGGCGCCCTCCATGTGCATGACCGCGGCGATCTCGCCGCGGGCGAGACAGCCGCTGATCTCTGCAGCGCTGCGGCAGACCTTGAGCCCGCCTTGCGACGTCCGCTCCATGCGCATCAGGATTCCGGCCATCGCGAGCGCCACCGGCTGGGCGGCGGCGGTCTCGATCTGTTCAGGAAGGGCGAGATCGTAGGGCGGCGTGTCCATCGGCGCGTCCATGTCCGCCAAGTCCACCGACGGCGAGGGCACGTAGATCGCGAAGAGCCCGCCGGCGTAGCCGCCCGCGCGCATCCGCGGCTGGTCGAGATGGCCGCCGCCGTCACCCTCCAGCCACAGCCGGTCGCGATCCGCCGGCGCCGCGCGGAACAGCCGGAGCAGCAGGTCGTTATGGCCGTCGAACACCG
>JANOEW010000580.1:0-5769 GCA_031413475.1 Amaricoccus sp. | reverse complement strand
GCCCCAGAACACGAACCAGGCGGCGTTCCCGCCCCAGAGCCGCACCGCGCAGGTGCGCTGGACGATGTAGAATGACGAAGCGATCAGCGCGTTGCCGCCGAAGGCGAAGATGACGGCCGAGGTGTGCAGCGGGCGCAGCCGCCCGAAGCTGGTCCAGGGCAGGTCCCAGTTCAGCCAGGGAAAGGCGAGCTGGAAAGCGATGTAGGTGCCGGCGGCGAAGCCGACTACGCCCCAGAAGGCGGTCGCGACCACGCCGTAGCGGATGACCCCGTCCATGTAGCCGGTTTCGGGATCGCGCCGCGGCCCGCCGATGTGGCGGATCGTCCAGACGAAGGCGGTGGCGGCGAGCGCGGTGAGGATCAGGGCGTGAACCTGGTAGGCGAGGTCCCGGCCGTAATTCGCGGCCATGGCGAACATTACGACCAGCATGCCGATCGCCGCGATCTTTAGTCCGTCCAGCGCGCCGTTCCGCATGTCGCCCCCAGTCCCTCGGTCCGCCGCACGCATTCGGTTCGCCAGCGTCTCGTGGCGACGATAGAGTGTCAAGCGACGTCTACCGAGTCTTAATGATCTCTTCCGGGACGCCTGCCGATGCGACAGCCGGTCGCGCGCGGCGTCGCCAGCCGGGCCGTGCGGGCGGGCCTCATCGCAGAGGCAGCTGCGTAAGCGGGCGCCGGGCGCGCTTGCGCAGCAGCTCGAGATGGCCGAGCGGCGTCCAGCCGGCGAGGCTGGTCTCGATCCCGTCGCGGCGCAGCGCGGCGCGAAGCATCGTCTCGATCCGGGGCCGGTCGGGTTTGGCCAAGGGGGCGAAGTCGACGACGACCTGGCCGCCGAGCCCGCGCAGGCGCAGCTGGCGGGGCAGCTCGCGTGCGGCGGCGAGGTTGGCCTGGAGCGCCGCCGCCGTCGACGGGTCGCCGCCGGTGTTGACGTCAACCGCAACGAGCGCGCGGGTCGCCTCGATCACCAGCGACCCGGCGCCGAGCGCGACCACGGGGCGCAATAGCTCGGCCGCCGTCTCCCAGACCCCGGCGCGCGCCAGCGCCTCGGGGTGCGTCTCGACCGTCTCGGCCGCGTCGAGGGTCCAGTCGCGCCCAGCGATCGTGGCTGCGTCCGGCGCGTCGAGCAGCCGCGCCGGCGGTCCGTCGGCCATCACCGCCACCACCGCGTCCCAGCGGGCGCGCAGCGCCGCGATCTCGTCGGCGACGGCGTCCGGCGGGGCCTCGGCCGCGAGCGTGCGCAGGATCAGGCCCAGGTCGGCCGGGGCCCCGGCGAAGGCGCGCGCCGCGAGCTCGGCCAGCGCGTCGCGGGCGGGCCCCTCGGGCACCGCGCGCGAGACGTTTAGCCCCGGGGCGCCGGGGGTGAGGATCGCGAACCGGCCCTTCAGCTTCGGGCGCGCGCTGACCGGCGGCGCCTTGCCCGGCTCGGCCCAGCCGGTAACCTGCGCCAGGAAGCGCGCGCCTTGCGCCGGCGGGCGCGACCCACGAAGGAACCCGGTCGCGCCGGCGCCGAGTTCGACGATCATGCCGCCGGCGCCCTTCATCGGCCGACCGGCGACGGCGCGGTAAATCGCCTCGGGCCGTGGCGTCGGGTCTTCGTCGAGCGGGTCGATCAGCAGATCCTCGAGCCGGCCGTCGATCATCAGGGCCGCCGCGCCGCTGCCGCCGTCGCGCGGCTCGATCAGGATCTGGCGACCCTTCATGCGGTCGAGGGCCTGACGCCGACGGCGGCGAGCAGGCCGAGCGTCTCGGCGAGCGGCAGGCCGACCACCGCGCTGTAGGAGCCGGCGAGCCAGGGCGCGAAGGCGGCGGCGCGGCCCTGGATCGCGTAGCCGCCCGCCTTGCCGCGCCACTCGCCGCTGACGAGGTAGCCGTCGATCTCGGCCTGCGACAGGCTGCGGAAGCGCACCGCCGTCTCGACGACGCGACTGCGCAGCGCTCCGTCGGCGGCCAGCGCGACCGCGGTGATCACCCGGTGCCGTCGGCCGGCGAGCAGCCGCAGAAAGTCGGCTGCCTGCGCTTCGTCGGTCGGTTTGCCGAGCATCCGCCGGCCGAGCGCCACCACGGTATCGGCGGCGAGCACCACCTCGCCCGGCGCCGCGGGCGTGGCGAGGGCCTTGGCGCGGGCGAGGCGCAGCGCGCAGTCGCGCGGGCGTTCGCGAGGGAGCGGGGTCTCGTCCACTTGGGCGTCTCGCACGGCGGCGGGCGTCACCCCGACCTGAGCGAGGAGCGCGAGCCGGCGCGGGCTCGCCGAGGCGAGGATCAGCCGCCGGGGGTCCGGCGGCGCGGACACGTCACTTGAAGCGATAGTTGATGCGTCCCTTGGAGAGGTCGTAGGGGGTCATCTCCACTTGGACCTTGTCGCCGGCCAGCACACGGATCCGGTTCTTGCGCATCTTCCCGGCGGTGTGGGCGATGATGATATGGCCGTTTTCGAGCTCCACCCGGAAGGTCGCGTTTGGCAGAAGCTCGGTCACGACCCCGGGAAATTCGAGAAGCTCTTCCTTGGCCATGTTTGCTCCGGAGGCGATTGCAGCAGCGCGCCCGGAGCCGAGGGCTCCGTTCGCGGCGCGTTCTTGCGCGCAACGGGTGGGGATTTCAAGCGCAAACGGCCGGTGCAGAGCAAAAACGGATCAGTCTGATTTGATCTAGGATTTTGCTCTGAGTCATAGAGTTAGGGCATTTTCAGATCGCCAAACCGGCACCACTTCGGCTGAAAATGCCCTAGGTCGGGCCTCGGGGCCGGCTTACGGTCGCGCGACGGCGCTCTCCGGCTCCTCCGCCTCGTCGGGCGGTCCGAAGCGGGCGAGGATGCGGCCGGCGATCTGGTCGCGGGTTTGGCGATAGGCGGCGAGTTTGGCCTCGCGGGTCTCGCCGAGGCCGGTGGGGTCGTAGGTCGGCCAGTATTCGACGTCGATGGCGTGCCAGCGGGTGTATTCCTGGGCCTGGCGCATGGCGGCGGGCGAGAGCGCCACGATCAGGTCGTAGGCGTCGATCTTGTCGCCCCATTCCTCCATCTGGTGGAAGCTGCGCACCCGGTGCTTTGCGAGTTCGACCCCGATCTCGGCGCAGACCGCCACCGAGAAGCCGTCGACCGCGAGCTCGTTCTTCACGCCGGCGGACTGGACGTAGATTCGGGCGCCGTAATTTTTCTTCATGATCGCCTCGGCCATCGGCGAGCGCACCGCGTTGTAGTCGCAGCAGAACAGCACCGAGGTCGGATTGGAGGTCACGCTCAGCCCTTGAAATGCAACACGCAGATCAGGGTGAAGAGGCGCCGCGCGGTGGCCATGTCGGTGTCGACCTTGCCGGCGAGCCGCTCGAGCAGGATGCGCGAGCCTTCGTTGTGGATGCCGCGGCGGCCCATGTCGATGGCTTCGATCTGAGCGGGCGGCAGGCGTTTGACAGCGTCGAAGTAGCTCTCGCAGATCTGGAAATAGTCCTTCACCACCTGGTTGAACGGCGAAAGCGACAGGTGGAACTCGCCGGCCTTCTCGCCCGCCGCCGTGCTCAGGTCGAAGACGAGGCGCCGCTCGCGGATTGCGAGGGCCAGGCGGTAGGGTCCGGCCGGCGCCGGCCGGTCGTCGCGCCCCGGGAGCGCGAAGCGGTTCTCCTCCAGCAGGTCGAAGATCGCCACGCGGCGTTCCTGCTCGATCTCGGGGGTCGGGGGCGCCAGGCCGGCTTCGTCGAGCGTGAGCTCGATCAGGCGGTCGGGCCGGGGAGTCGCCTCGTCCATGGTCTCAGCCCTCGTTCATCCGGTCGAGCCGCGCCCGCACCGAAAGCCCGTGCGCCTCGAGCCCCTCGGCATGGGCGAGCCGCTCCGCCGCCGGCCCGATGGCGGCGAGCGCGGCCGGGGTCATGCGGGCGATCGTGGTGCGCTTCATGAAGTCGAGGACGGAGAGGCCCGACGAGAACCGCGCCGAACGCGCCGTCGGCAGCACGTGGTTCGGCCCGCCGACGTAATCCCCGATCGCTTCTGGGGTCAGCGCGCCGATGAAGATTGCGCCGGCGTGGCGGATGCGGGCGGCGAGCGCCTCGGCGTCGGCGAGGCAGAGTTCGAGGTGTTCGGGGGCGATGCGGTCGGAGAGCGTCGCCGCCTCCTCCCAGTCGCGCACCACGATCACCGCGCCGAAGTCGCGCCAGCTGGCGCCGGCGATGGCGCGGCGGGCGAGGGTTTCGAGCCGGCGGTCGACGGCGGCGGCGACGGCGCGGCCGAAGGCTGGGTCGTCCGTGATCAGGATCGCCTGGGCGGCTTCGTCGTGTTCGGCTTGGGAGAGCAGGTCGAGCGCGATCCAGTCGGGGTCGTTGTCGGCGTCGGCGATCACCAGGATCTCGGAGGGGCCGGCGATCATGTCGATGCCGACGCGGCCGAACACCCGGCGCTTGGCCGCGGCGACCCAGGCGTTGCCGGGGCCGGTGATCTTGTCCACGGGTCGGATCGTCTCGGTGCCGTAGGCGAGCGCGGCGATCGCCTGGGCGCCGCCGATGCGGTAGATGGTTTCCACTCCGGCGATCCGGGCGGCGAGCAGCACAAGCGGGTTGACCACGCCGTCGGGCGTGGGCGCGGCGATCACCAGCCGCTCGACGCCGGCGACGCGCGCCGGGATCGCGTTCATCAGCACCGAAGAGGGATAGGAGGCGCGGCCGCCGGGGACGTAGAGGCCCGCCGATGTCACCGGGGTCCAGCGCCAGCCGAGCTCGGCGCCGGTGGGATCGGTCCAGCGCGCGTCGTGCGGCGACTGGCGCAGGTGATAGGTTTCGATCCGGGCCGCGGCGAGCTCGAGCGCCGCCCGGTCCGCGGACTCGACTCTGGCCACCGCTGCGTCGATCTCGGCGGTGGTGAAGGCGAGCATAGTTGGGGTCAGATCGAGCCTGTCCCAGCGCGCGGTCATCTCGATCACCGCCGCGTCGCCGCGCGCCGCGACGTCGGCAAGGATGGCGGCGACCTCGGCGTCGACGTCGGCGTCCGCCTCACGCTTGGCGGCGAGCAGCGCGGCGAAGCCCGACTCGAACCCAGCCTCGGTGGTGGAGAGGAAGACGGGCATGCGCGGACTCCTGTCCCCGGCACATAGCCGCCCGGCCCGGCGGCCTCAAGCGCTGCGTGGGCGACGGCCTGGCGCCGCGGGAGCGCCGAGCCGCCGCGCCGCCCCAAACGACGTCAGTGATCTGATCGGTTAGCGGCTTAAACGCCGGCCCAGGCGTGCATCGGATCAGCGCTCGCCGTGGGCGGGTGGCCGCTGTGCTCGCGCCAGGTAGGGGCGGCTGACATCGGCGAGCGTCACGTCGAGGCATTCGACCTCGACCGCGATCTCGCCGTCGCCGGCGAGCGTCAGGCGCACCACACCCGCGCCCTCCGCGCCCGGTTCGAACACGATCGACAGCAGGGCGATCACCGTGTCCCGCGCCGCGGGATCGACCCCGGTCGCGCGAACCCGAAGCGCGCCGGCGACGGTCAGCAGCGCCTGCACCCGCTCGAACGGCCGGCTCTGCCGCCGCGCCGCCGGGGCGTCCTCCCAGCGGAACCGGTTTACGAGCAGGCTGAAGCGGCGCCGCTTTGGCGTCCAGACGACCTCCGACACCAGTGCGACCGCGTCCTGGGCCAGCGCCGAGATCACCGCTAGATCCTCGTCGCTCTCGGCGCGCAGCCGCAACGCCGCCTCGGCGCCGTCCTCGAAGCGTGCATCCTCCCGTGCGTCCTCGGCGTCGTCGCGACTCATGGCCACGTCCCCGTCCGGGTCATGCCGCTGGCTCCCGCACGCGCTCGATCTCGGCC
>JANOEW010000579.1:0-5477 GCA_031413475.1 Amaricoccus sp. | reverse complement strand
GCGCACGTCGGCGTCGGTGAAGTTCTCGCCGCCTTGCAAACCCCAGGAGCGGGCCGCGACGCCGGGCGGGCGCATCGACCACATGCTCTCCATGGGCGAGGACATCATGAGCCTCGCCCCGATCCCGACCGTCGCGTACGTGCGGCCGCTCGCCCAGGGCGGCAACGAGGGCGGCGCCTGGTCGGCGGGAGCCTTCCTCGCGCTCTCGTGCAAGAAGCTCTTCATGTATCCCGGCACCGTGATCGGGGCGGCTGCGCCGGTCGCCCAGACCTCCGAAGGAACGCATGCCCTCGACGAGAAATATGTTTCCGCGTTCCGGGAGAAGTTCCGCGCCCGGGCGGAGCAGAACAACTATGCGGCGAACCTCGCGGTGGCGATGGTGGACAAGGACCTCGAGATCTTCGAGGTCGTGATCGACGGCGTAAAGCGCTACCTCACCGAGCGGGAAATGGACCAATTCAAGACCGACTTCACCACCTCGCCCGAAACCACGGCCGGGAAGGTATAGTCCTTCGCCCAGCGCTGCGGGTTCAGCTCGCGATAGGCCGACAGCGTCCCTGCGGTGAAGGCCTGGAACAGCACCCCGGCGTCAGTGAAGTACTCGTAGCGAATCTCGTCGAAGTTATGCAGCCCCCGGTTGTAGGGGAGGTCTCGCCCCCAATAGTCGGCATCGCGCTCGAAACGGACGAATCGGCCCGGCTCGAAGCCGCTGACCACGTAGGGGCCCGATCCGACCGGAACCCGCAGGCTCGACTCGGCGAAGTCGATCCCGTCCCAGTCGGCCTTCTTCAGGATCGGCCTGAGCCCGATGATCAGCGGCAGCTCGGTGTCGGCCGAATCGAACTCGAAGCGCACCGACCGCTCGCCAGTCTGGGCGATTCGCGCGACTTTCGCCCAAGCGGTCGAATACCTTGGCAGGCCTTTTTCGTTCAGCGTCTCCATCGACCAGATCACGTCCTCGACCGTCACCGGGCTGCCGTCCGAGAACCGCGCCTCGGGCCGGAGCGTGAACTCGACCCATTCCCGGTCGGGTCCGACCTCGATCGATTCGGCGAGCAGACCGTAGAGCGAGAACGGCTCGTCCCAGTTTCGACCCATCAGCGTCTCGAACACGTGGGTCTGCACCCCCCACGGCGCGCGCCCCTTCAGAATGTACGGATTGAGGCTGTCGAAGCCGCCGGTCTCGCCGAATGTGATCGCGCCTCCCTTCGGCGCGTCAGGATTGGCGTAGGGCAACGACACAAAATCCGGTGGGAGCGCCGGCTCGCCATACATAGCTATCGCGTGCCTCGGCTCCGCCGCAGCGAGCATAGGGGCGAGGCAGGCGGCCAGCGTCGCGATCAGCGCCATCCGGATCGAGCGTGTCAAGCCGGCCAAGTTCCGCACTCCGATTAACCGGCGCTACCCTAAACCGCTTCGCCCGAGCCCCGCACGCAGATTTTTGGCTTGGCGTTAGGCCATTGATTTTGTATAAGCATGCCACTGCTCGATAGGTTTCTTGCCTGTATGAAACCTGCCTCAACGACTTGACGCCCGCCTTGTGCGGGCGTCTTTTTTTCCCCCGACGGCCGGAAGTCGCGTTTCTGCGCCCTAGCCCGGCCGCGGCTTCGGCTGTAGCGTCGCCCAGTCATCGTCGTCACGGTCAAATCAGGGGGAAACATGTCCGTTGCGGGTAAAGTCGCCGTCATCACCGGATCGAACTCGGGCATCGGGTTGGGCATTGCCGAGGAGCTCGCCAAGAGCGGCGCCCACGTCGTCATCAACTCGTTCTCCGATACGGCCGAGGACCATGCGATCGCCAAGAAGATCGCCGCCGACCATGGCGTGAAGGCGATCTACATCGCCGCCGACATGTCCGACCCCGCGGCGTGCCGCGCGCTGATCGCCAAGGCGGCGGCGGCGCTGGGCTCGGTGGACATCCTGGTGCCGAACGCCGGCATCCAGCACGTCGCGTCCATCCCGGATTTCCCGACCGAGATGTGGGACCGGCTGATCGCCATCATCCTCAACTCGACGTTCCACACCACGGCCGCGGCGCTGCCGCTGATGCGCGCCAAGGGCTGGGGCCGCGTCGTGATCATCGCCTCGGCGCACGGCCTGACCGCCTCGCCGTTCAAGTCGGCCTACGTCGCGGCCAAACACGGCCAGGTCGGCTTCGCCAAGACCTGCGCGCTCGAGACCGCCGAGGAGCCGATCACCTGCAACGCGATCTGCCCCGGCTACGTGCTGACCCCGCTCGTCGAAAATCAGATCCCCGACACGATGGCGCAGTACAACATGGACCGCGAGACCGTGATCCGCGAGGTTTTGCTCGACCGCCAGCCCTCCAAGCAGTTCGCCACCACCGAACAGCTCGGCCAACTCGTGGTCTTCCTCTGCTCGCCCGGCGGCGAACAGATCACCGGCACGACGATCTCGGTCGACGGCGGCTGGACGGCGATGTAACCTCGCCCAAAACGGTCAATCTCGCGCTCCAGGGCGACGGCGCGCACGGCGCGTTCACTGGGGCGCGCTCGACCGGTTGATCGAGGCAGCGGCGGTGGAACTCGAGGGCATCACCGCGACCTCGGCCGGGGCGATGAACGCCGTCACGGGGAGCGGGCGTCCAAGGCCTTGCCGAGCCGGGGTAGCCCGGCGCGCCGGAGCAGCGGCCGCAGCGCCTGCGGCCGGCCCGAAGCGGCCTCGGCCCGGGCGCGGACCGAGGCGGCGACCGCCAGCAGCGCGCGCCCGTCGTGCGCCAGCTCGGTGAGAAAGCCATCGGGATCTCGCAGCAGCAGGCCGTGACGGGCCAGGGTCCGGGTCGGAAAATCCCGCCGGTTCAGCGTCATCAGCACCCCGGCGCGCCCGGCGATCGCCGCCGCCAGAACGTGCCGGTCATCCGGGTCGGGCAGCGACAGCGACGCTTCAAGCCCGGCGTCGGGCGGAACCTCGGCGTCCGGCCAGTCGGCGCGCAGCACGGCGATCTCGGCGCGCGCGACCGGCTCGGCGCCGTGCCCGAGCCGGCGGGTCGCCCGCGCCCATTCCTCGAGGATCCGCGCCGACCACAGCGGGGTGAAGCCGCCGTCCGCCGCCGCGCCGAGCACCACCTCGCGCAACACGGTGGGAAACAGGACGCAGGCGTCGATCAGGACCCGCACGCCACGACCGTTACCGGCCCAGCCGCAGGAACAGAGCCTTGAGATACGCGCTCTCGGCCAGGTGCGGATGCACCGGGTGATCCGGCCCGGCAAAGCCCGTGTGCAGAAGCTGCGCGGCGCGTCCGGCCCGTCCGACGCCGTGCAGGCTGGCCTCGCGGAACCGCGCCAGGTCGGCGGCGTGGCTGCAGGAACAGAGCACGAGAAACCCATCCGGCGCGACCAGCCTCGCCGCGAGTCGAGCGGTGCGCTCGTAGGCGCGCAACCCCGCCGCCAGCGCCGGCTTGTTCGGCGCGAAGGCCGGCGGGTCGCAGACCACCAGGTCGAACTGCGCCCCTTCGGCCGCCAGCGCCGTCATGATCTCGAAGGCGTCGCCGCGTCGCGAAGCGAACCGCGCCGCCACGCCCGAAGCCCGCGCCCCCGCGTCGGCCAACGCCAACGCCGGAGCGGAGCCATCGACCGACAGCGCCGACCCGGCGCCCGCGGCCAGCGCCGCCAGCGCGAAGCCGCCGACGTGGCTGAAGACGTCGAGGACCCGTCCGCCGTGCCCCAGCCGCGCCGCAAAGGCATGGTTCGCGCGCTGGTCGAGGAAGAGGCCGGTCTTCTGCCCTCCGAGCAGATCGGCCAGATACACCGCCCCGTTCATCGCGACCTCGACCGGACCGTCGATCCGGCCCGCAAGCGTCTCGGTGGTCTCGGACAGGCCTTCGAGCGCACGCGACCGCCCTGCCCCGTTCTTCACCACGGTCGAGACGCCGGTGACCTCGATCACCGCCGCCGCCAGGTCGGCGATCAGCGCCTCGGCCCAGACCGCGTTCGGCTGGATCACCGCGGCGTCCCCGAACCGGTCGACGACCACGCCCGGCAATCCGTCGGCTTCGGCGTGGACCAGCCGGTAAACCGGCGTGTCGTACAAGGCCGCGCGCAGGCCGAGGGCCCGGCGCAGCCGCGCCGCGAACCAGTCGCGATCGATCGTGGCGTGCGGATCGCGGTCGAGAACCCGCGCCGCGATCTTCGAGTCGGGGTTGAACGCGGCGAGCCCCAGGGACGCGCGCTCGGCGTCCTGCAGCTCGACGATCGCGCCCGCGGGAATCGCCTTGGTGCGCCGATCCATCACCAGCTGGTCGGCGAAGACCCAAGGCGCCCCCCAGCGCAGTGGCTGCGCCGCGACCTTGGGCAGGAGCCGCACCACGGGGCGCGGCGCGATCCCGGCGTCTGCCATCGTGTCAGGCCGACCGAGGCCGCAGATGCCGCAGGTAGCGCCGCTCGAGCTGGCCGAAGACCGCGAGCAAGGCAAAGGTTATGATCATGTAGAGCGCAGCCGCCGTCAGGAAGCCCTCGTAGGCGAGATAGAACTTCGCGTTCAGCGTTCGCCCGGCCCCTAGGATGTCCTGCAGCGTGATGACGCTGGCCACCACCGAGCCGTGCAGCATGAACACGACCTCGTTGCCGTATTGCGGCAAGGCGCGCCGCAGCGCCGAGGGGATCAGGACCAGCGCGTTGACCTGCCACTTCGACAGTCCGAGCGCATTCGCCGCCTCGATCTCGCCGCGCGGCGTGGTCTCCACCGCCCCGCGGATGATCTCGGTCGCATAGGCCCCCGAGTTCAGCGAGAACGCAATCAGCGCGCACCACCAGGGGGAGCGCAGCACGGTCCAGGCCCAGCTCTCGCGGATCCACTCGAACTGCGCGAGGCCGTAGTAGATCAGGAAGGTCTGCACCAGCAGCGGTGTGCCGCGGAACAGATAGACGTAGCCGTTGACCAGTTGCGACCAGACCGGGGCTCGCTGCGCCCGGGCGAGCCCCGCTGGCAGCGCGATGCAGAAGCCGATCAACAGCGCGAGAAAGGTGAGCTGGACCGTCATCCACACGCCCTGCGCGAACAGCTGCCAGTTCTCCAGGACGAGATCAACGCGCATGGTGGCCCTTCAGCGCGTAGCGCCGCTCCATCCAGCCGAAGGCTTGCTGCGAGATCCAGGTGATCGCCAAGTAGACGAACAGCACCGCGGTGAAGAAGACGAACGGCTCGCGCGCGGTCTTGCCGGCGTCGTTGGCGAGGCCGACGAGGTCCTGCAGCCCGATCACCGACACGACCGCGGTGGACTTCACCAGCACCTGCCAGACGTTGGCGTAGCCCGGGAGCGCGAAGCGGATCAGCTGCGGGACGACCACCTTGCGCACCATCGGAATGCTGCGCAGTCCCAACGCCTGCGCCGCCTCGATCTGGCCGCGCGGGATGGTCATGAACATGCCCAAGCCCATCGTCCACGGCCACGGCGGCGTGGTCATCGAGAATTTCAAGGGCTGCGCACTGCTGCTCGACGTGGGCGAGGACGATCGCTT
>JANOEW010000578.1:0-1945 GCA_031413475.1 Amaricoccus sp. | reverse complement strand
CACCGAGACGTCGCGGGCCCAGCCGGCGTTGCCCGGGTCGCGGGCGGCGAGGTCGCGGGCGATCGGAAGGTAGGGCTCGTAGGCTGCGACGGCCGAAGTCAGGTCGCCCTTCGAGAAGTGGACATCGCCGATCCAACTGTGGATGGCGCCGAGGTCGCGTTTCTCTGCCTCCGAGCCCGCCAGACTGGCGGCGGTCTCGAATGCGAACATGGCAGCGTCGAGAGTGCCGGTGTCGATGCGGGCCTGACCACACTCCACCCAGTACCAAACCTCCTCCTCCGCCAGTTCCGCCGCCTCACACAGCAGCGGCTCCGCCTTCGACGCCTCGAAGCGGTAGAGGAGCGTGGCCTGGGCGTTCTTGAGGCGGGCGAGTTCGAGGCGTTGGGCGCCGGCCTGGGCCTCGATCGTCGCCGCCGCCTCGGCGAAGGCGGTTTCAGCGGCCGCTCTGTCGCTGGCGTTCACGGCGGCGATCGCGCGATCGACTTCCGATCGCACATCGGGCCGGTCAACTCGAAGGGCGTTGAGGTCGGCTTGGGTCCGGTCCAGCTGGGCGCGGAGCGCCGCGGCGTCCTCCGGCGCGACGAACCCAGCCTCCAACGCTTCCTCCACAATGAGGTCCTGATCAATGACCGGGGCGGGGCGCATCACGTTCGAGGCGAGGAGCGCGACGCCGAGCACGAGCGCGACGCCGCCGGCGCCCAGGCCGAGAACGATCCGGGTGTCGCGCCCCGACCGGACCTGGCCGATGAGCGGCGACGGGGGTCCGGCCAGCGCCCCGCCGCCTATGATTTTCCCGGGCCGCCCCTGATGTTCTCGATGACGGCGTCCTGGCCGGCGTCGATCGTTCCGACCTTGACGGCGCCGTCGATGCTTCGAAGCAGGACGTCGCGGCCGGCGCGGATGGTCTGCATCTCGACGGCGTAGCGCGCGGTCTCTGCCGCGGGGAGCGCGAGGATCGACGCGCGCAGGGTGTCGGCGAGCTTGAGGAGGTCGGCGTCGGCGGCGATCTCGGGCTTGGCGAGCTCGGACTTCACCCCCTCGGCGAAGGCGGGCTTGTCAAGCATGTCGAGGCCGCCGACCTTGTGTGCGCCGGTCAGCCGGGCCTTGACCGCGTCGAAGGCGGTAACGACGGCCTTTTTTCCGAGTTCGCCGGCGCCGGCGGTGGCGGCGAGGCCGGCCCCCGCGGCGAGCAGGTTGTAGAGAACCGTCGCGAAATCGATCATGGAGCGCCCTTCCGCCGTCGATCGCACGACGATAGCACGGAACCGGCGCGGCGTCACGGCGAAGGAATTGACCGCGGCGGGGCGGCTCGCCTAGCTTCACGCAAGATGCGACGAGAGGGAGGGCCGGCATGAACGCGACCAAGACGAAGACCGAAGACGCGGCCGCGACGGCGGAGCCGGGCGACGCCCTGGCGAGCGAGCTGACGGCGCTGCGCGGCGAGGTGGAACGGCTGACCGAGCGGCTGCGCGCCACCGAGGCGGCGGCGGTGGCGCGGGCCAAGGCGCTGGCGGGCGACCTGACCGAGGAGTGGCGGCGGGTCGAGGACGAGATCGTCGAAGAGACGCGGCGGAGCCCGTGGCGGAGCCTCGGGATCGCGGCGCTGGCGGGCCTGGTCGTCGGCCTCGTGCTGCGGCGCTGAGCGGTGCGGCGGGCGCTGCGGCTGATCCTGGCCGCGGCCGAGCGGCGGGCGGGGCTGTTCGGCGGGCACGCGCGGGCGCGGGCGACGCATCTGGCGCTGCTGGCGCTGTTCGGGACGGTGGCGCTGGCGTTCCTGCTGGCGCTCGTCACCGTGGCGCTGGCGGACTGGCTCGGGGTGAAGGCGGCGCTGGCGATCATGGCGGGGCTGGCGGCGCTGGGCGCAGCGGCGGTGCTCGTCGCGGTGGCGATCGAGCGGCGGGCGCATGCGGCGGCGCTGGCGCGGCAGGCGACGGAGGAGCGCAGC
>JANOEW010000577.1:0-2364 GCA_031413475.1 Amaricoccus sp. | reverse complement strand
CTGGCGATCGACGAGATCAGCGACAGCCGGTCGGACATCGCCCTGGAGCCAGTGGCGGTCGACCCGGGTGGCAGGCTCTCCGACTATGTCGACGGGGCAGGCCGGCTGCTGCTCGATGGGGTCACCCACGTGGTCGGGTGCTACACGAGCTCCAGTCGCAAGGAAGTGCTCCCGCTCTTCGAGAAGCACGATGGGCTGCTCTGGTATCCGTCCCATTATGAGGGGTTCGAGACCAGCGAGAACGTGGTGTATACTGGCGCCGCCCCGAACCAGCACATCGTCCCGTTGACGCGCTACCTGCTCGAGACCGGGCGGCGACGGGCATGGCTCGTGGGTTCGAACTACGTCTGGGCCTGGGAGAACAACCGGATCATGCGCGAGGCTGTGCTCGCAGTCGGGGGCGAGGTCGCCGGCGAGCGCTACTTCCCGGTCGGAGACACCGACCTCCAGCCAGTGGTCGAACAGATCCTCGATGCGGCGCCGGACTTCATCTTCAACACGTTGATCGGCGCCTCGTCCTACGCGTTCTTCCGTTTGATGCGCGCGGAGGCGGAGCGGCGGGGTATCGACCAGCCGCGGTCGGCGCCGATCGCGAGCTGCAGCCTCTCGGAACCGGAACTGACCTGCCTCGGCCCCGCCGCCGCGGGGCACATCTCGTCGAGCGTCTACTTCTCGTCGGTCGACGGCCCGAACAACGCCCGCTTCCTGGACGCCTGGCAGGCGCGCTGGCCCGACCTCGGTCCGACGTCCGCGGACGCCGAAGCCTCGTACGTCGCCGTCCACCTCCTCGCGAACGCGATCGCGGCGGCCGGGGGCGATGGACTAGATGCGGTGCTCAGCGCTCTCGCGACCGTCAGCTTCGATGCGCCGCAGGGCCCGGTTCGGGTCGATCCGGAGAATCGGCACGCCTTCCTGAGGCCCAGGATTGGCATTTCCCAGTCGGACGGCACGTTCCGGATCGTCGCCGAGTATCCGTCTGCAGTCAGACCGGATCCATATCTGGTGTGGGAAGCCCCGCGAGCGACCGGCAGGGCCGCCTCGCCGCTCAGGCTGGTGTCGTGACTATGCGCGAACTCACCAGCTTCCGCGGAGCCCGCGCCCTCGTCATCCACCCAGAGGACGCGAACCGGGACACGCTGGTGCGCACGCTCAAGCAGCTCGGATTGCTGGTCGCCGAGGTGAGCAGCGACAACGAGACCGCGATCCTCGCCGCGCGCGCCGACTGCGACATCCTGTTCTACGATGCTGACCAGACCCCGGTCTCGATGCTGGGCTGCGAGGCGTTGGACGCGCCCCATGTCGCGCTGATCGGCCACGAGGTGCCGAGCCGGCTGGCGCGCGTGGCGCGCCAGCGCTGCTGCGGCTTCTTGCTCAAGCCGGTCCGGGCCACCGGGGTCTTCAGCGCCCTCTACCTCGCTTTCAACGAGGCGGCTGCCCGTCGGCGCGAGGCGGCCGAGCGCGCGGCGCTTGTCCAGCGTCAGCACGGGCGGCGCTTCGTCGTGAAGGCGATCCTCCAGCTCTGCGCGGAAAGGCACATGGACGACGAGTCGGCGTTCCGCTGGCTACGCCGCGAAAGCATGCGCCGGCGCCTGTCCATCGAGCGGCTCGCGGAAGAGATGGTGGACTCGGCGCCGGGCTCGGCGCAGGCGCAGGCCAGAAGGTTTTGATCCCTAAGACAACAGAGGAGGCACAGATGAAAAATGTTCGCTACGGCCCGTCCTTGGCGGCGCTCGTGATCGCTTGCGGGCTCGCCCTGCCGGCCGTTGCGCAGGATCCGATCAAGGTCGGCGTGCTCGAGGACCAGTCCGGCGACTTCGCCGCCGCGACGATGGTCAAGGTGCATGCGATCGAGCTCGCGACCGAGGAGATCAACGCCGCCGGCGGCATCGGTGGGCGACCGATCGAGCTCGTGGTCTACGACACCCAGTCGGACAACCTGCGCTATCAGGAGTTCATGCGCCGCGTGCTGCAGGCCGACGAGGTCGACGTGGTCTTCGCCGGCTTCTCCTCGGCGTCGCGCGAGGCCTACCGACCGATCGTCAACCAGTTCGACGGGCTCGCCTTCTACAACAATCAGTATGAAGGTGGCGTCTGCGACGCCAACATGATCGTCACCGGCGCGGTCCCGGAGCAGCAGTTCTCTACGCTCATCCCCTGGATGATGGAGAAATACGGCAACAAGGTCTACACGATCGCCGCAGACTACAACTTCGGCCAGATCTCGGCCGAATGGGTGCGAAACATCGTCGCCGAGAAGGGCGGCGAGATGGTCGGCGAGGAGTTCATTCCCCTCGGCGTGTCGCAGTTCAGCCAGACGATCCAGAACATCCAGGCGGCGAAGCCCGACTTCGTCGTGACGCTGCT
>JANOEW010000576.1:0-12804 GCA_031413475.1 Amaricoccus sp. | reverse complement strand
CGAGCACCGGCGGCAAGGTGGTCTGGGTGCTGTTGATCCTGTTCCTGCCGCTGCTAGGCTTTCTCGCCTGGCTGATCTTCGGCCCGCGGGCGGCGCGGCGTCCGGGCTGATCGACCCGGGGCTGCGGTGGGGCCGCGGTGACCCCGATTGACCCCGCTCGGAATCCGTCCGAAACGAAATGCCCAACCGCCCGGAGCGCACCGATGTTGCAGGACTTCCGCCGCCGCACCACGCCCGACACCGGCGCCGCCCGGCTGCGGGCGCTGCGCGCCGCCATGGCCGAGGCGGGGGTCGACGCCTTTCTCGTGCCGCGCGGCGACGCGCATCAGGGCGAGACGGTGGCGCCGCGCGACGAGCGGCTCGCCTGGCTGACCGGCTTCACCGGCTCGGCGGGCATGGCCGCGGTGACGCGGGACCGTGCGGCGATCTTCGTCGATGGCCGCTACCGGCTGCAGGTGCGCGCGGAGGCGGACCTCAGCCAGTTCTCGATTCTCAGCCTGCCCGACGACAAGCTGGCCGATTGGCTCGCCGAGGCGCTGCCGGGCGGCGGGCGGGTCGGCTTCGACCCATGGCTGCACACGGCGGGCGACGTGGAGGCGCTGAGCGCGCCGCTGGAGCCGCGGCAGGTATCGCTGGTGCGGCTTGCGAACCTGATCGACGCGGTCTGGGACGACCAGCCGCCGCCGCCGGCCGCGCCGATCGCGCCGCATCCCGAGGCGCTGGCGGGCCGGAGCGCCGCGGAGAAACGCGCCGAGATCGCGCGCGGGCTGGTCGAGAGGACCGTCGACGCCGTGGTGCTGACGCTGCCCGACTCGATCGCCTGGCTGCTGAACGTGCGCGGCGCGGATCTGGCGCGAACGCCGACGCCGCTCGCCTTCGCCATCCTGCGCGCGGACGGCACGGTCGACCTGATCGCCGATCGCGCCAAGGTCGGCCCGGAAGCGGCGGCGCATCTGGGACCGCAGGTCCGTCTGCAGCCCGAGGCGGAGTTCGCGGCGCTGCTCGGGGCGCTGCGCGGCCGGGTCGCGGTGGACAAGGCCAGCGCGCCGGTCTGGGTCGCGGACCGGCTCGCCGAGGCGGGGGCAGAGGTGGTCTGGACCACGGACCCCTGCGTACTGCCGAAGGCCTGCAAGACCGAAGCAGAGATCGCCGGCGCGCACGTGGCGCAGCTGCGCGACGGGGCGGCGATGGCGGAGTTCCTCGCCTGGCTCGACGCCACGGCCCCGGGCGGCGGCCTGACCGAGATCGACGTGGTGCGGCGGCTGGAGGACTTCCGCCGGGCTACCGGAGCACTGCGCGACATCCCGTTCGAGACGATCTGCGGGTCGGGGCCGAACGGCGCGATCGTGCATTACTGCGTCTCGGAGGCGACGAACCGCACGATTGCGGCGGGCGAGTTGCTGCTGGTCGACAGCGGCGGGCAATACGCCGACGGGACCACCGACGTGACCCGGACCGTGGCGGTGGGACCGGTCCTCGAAGCCGCGCGGCGGCCGTTCACGCTGGTGCTGCAGGGCCTGATCGCCATGAGCCGGCTCGCCTGGCCGGCGGGGCTGGCCGGGCGCGACATCGAGGCGGTGGCGCGGACGGCGCTGTGGCGGGCGGGGCTCGACTACGACCACGGCACCGGGCACGGCGTCGGCAGCTATCTCGGGGTGCATGAGGGTCCGGCCGGCCTGTCGCGGCGCTCGCTCGAGCCGATCCGGCCGGGCATGATCCTGTCGATCGAGCCGGGATACTACCGCGAAGGATCGTTCGGCATCCGGATCGAGAACCTCGCCGTGGTGCGGCCGGCGGAGACGCCGGCGGGGGGCGACCGGGCGATGCTGTCCTGGGAGACGCTGACGCTGGCCCCGATCGACCGGCGGCTGATCGATCGCGACCTGCTGCAGGCGGAGGAGCGCGGCTGGCTCGACGGCTATCACGCACGGGTGGCGGCGGCGCTGAGGCCGCTGGTACCGGCCGAGACGCGGCGCTGGCTAGAGACGGTTTGCGCGCCGGTGTGACCCTGCCCGCGGCGTCGATCGCCGCTCAGCTCGACGCGCCGCGGCGCAACGCCGCGCGGATGTCTGCGGGACGCAGGCCGCCAAAGGCGAGCACCGCGAGGGCGTAGCTCGCCATGCCGGCGGCGACCAATACTGCGAGGGCGAGGTAGCGGAGCGTGTCGGCCACCAGCCAGGGGGCGAGCAGGCTTCGGCCGGCGATCAGGACCGCGGCCATGACGAGGCAGGCGGCGGCGACGCGGGGTAACGCCCGGGTGAGGCGGGCGTCGGGCCGGGCGGCCTCGCCCATGGCGGCGGCGCCGCGCCAGAGCTGGAACAGCATCACCCAGCCGGCGATCGTGGTGCCGAGCGCGGCGGCGATGAAGCCGAGGAACGGCGCGAGGCCGATCGCCACGGCGGCGTTGACCAGCATCGCGTGCACCGCGAAGCGGAACGGGGTCCGGGTGTCGTGGCGGGCGTAGTAGAGCGGCGAGACCACCTTCTGCAGCACGAAGGCGGGCAGGCCGGCGCCGTAGACCGCGACCGCGAGCGCGGTGGCGGCGGCGTCGGCCGGTCCGAAGGCGCCGCGCTGGAACAGCACCGCGACGATCGGGCCGGGGATCAGCACCAGCGCCACGGCGGCCGGCAGCGTCAGGGCGAGGGTGAACTCGGCGGCGCGGTTGACCGCGTCGCGGCCGCCGGGGCCGTCGCCTGCGGAGAGGCGTCGGGACAGGTCGGGCAGCAGCACGACCCCGATCGCGGCGCCGACGACGCCGAGCGGCAGCTGGTAGAGCCGGTCGGCGTAGCTGAGCCAGGCGACGGCGCCGTCGAAGAACGAGCCGACTTGGCGGCCGACCAGCAGGTTGACCTGGACGACGCCGCCCGCCAGCACCGCCGGCGCCGCGATGACCGCGAGCCGGCGCAGCTCGGGGGTGAAGCGCGGCCAGCGGGGACGGATGGCGAGGCCGGCCTTCGCGGCGCCCCACCAGACCAGCGCGAGCTGGGCCACGCCGGCGAAGGGAACCGACCAGATCTGCCACAGCCCGATGTCGCCCTGGACCAGCCAGCCGGTGACGAGGAAGGCGATCATCACCAGGTTCATCAGGATCGGGGCGGCGGCGGCGAGCGCGAAGCGGCCGGTGGCGTTCAGCGCCCCCGACAGCAGGGCGGTCAGCGAGATGAACAGGATGTAGGGAAACGCGATGCGGCCGTAGAGCACCGCGAGATCGAAGCGTTCGTCGCCGAAAAAGCCCGAGGCCATGGCGAACACCAGCCAGGGCATTACGAGCTGGCCGACCAGGGTGAAGGCGATCAGGACCGCGGTCAGCCCCGAGAGCGCGTCGCGGGCGAAGCCGGGGGCGTCCTCGCCGGCCTCGAGCTTCTTGGCGAACATCGGCACGAAGGCGAGGTTGAAGGCGCCCTCGGCGAAGAAGCGGCGGAACATGTTGGGCAGGCTGAAGGCGATCAGGAACGCTTGCGCCACCGGGCCGGCGCCGAGCAGGGCGGCCATGATGACGTCGCGCGCGAGGCCGAGCACGCGGCTGAGCATGGTCCACGAGCCCACCGTCAGCAGGGCGGGCAGCAGTCGGATCGGGCGGTTCACCCCTCCGGTTCCGGGTCAAGCGTCGCCCAGGGTGCGGGCTGGGCGATCAAAGTCTGGGCGGGCACGCGTCGATAAATAGTCAATCGCATCCCCTGTCGACACCAGCGATCCCCCGTGCCGGCATCAACCGGCGACTGTGTTCGGCGGCGCGTCCGGCGCGTCGGCCGGCGGGGTGATTGCCGCGCGCAACCGGGTCGCCAGCGCGCGCCGCTTGGATTCGGCATGCAGCTTCAGGCCGAACAGGTCCTTGACGTAGAAAACGTCGATCGCCTGCTTGCCGTAGGTGGCGATGATCGCCGAGGCGATCGAGACGTTGTTCGCGGTCAGCGTGCGCGCGAGGTCGTAGAGCAGGCCCGGGCGGTCGCGGGTCTCGACCTCGATGATCGTGTAGATCTCCGAGCCGGAGTTGTCGAAGCTGATGCGGGTCGGCACGTCGAAATCGCGCTCGCGGCGTTTGACGCGGTCCTTGGCGCGGAGCGCGTCGCGGGCGACGATCTCGCCGCTGAGCGTGCGCAGGACCGAAGCGCGCAGCTTGGCCTGGCGGGACTTCTCGTAGGGTTTGCCCGCGATGTCCTGAATCCAGAAGGCGGCGGTGGCGACGCCGTCCGACGAGGTGTAGGTCCGCGCGTCGACCACGTTGGCTCCGGCCAAAGCCAGCGCGCCGGCGAGCCGGGCAAAGATGCCCGGGTGGTCCGACATGGCGAAGCAGGCCTGCGTGGCGTCGCGGGCGGGCTCGAGCTCGATGTGCATCGCCGGCTCCTCGCCGGTGCCGAGCCGCTGCAACAATCCGGCGAAGATCGCGTGGGTCCGGGTGTCGAAACCGAGCCAGTAGGGCGGATAGTGTCGGGCGGTCTCGGCGGCGAGCGCCTCGGGCGACCAGTCGGCCAGCGCGGCGGCCAGCGCCTCCCTGGCGGCGGCGGCGCGTTCGGGGCGGCTCGCCGACTGGCTGCCGCCGGTCAGATGCTCGAGCGTCTCGGCGTAGAGGGCGCGCAGCAGCATCGCCTTCCAGTTGTTCCAGACCCCCGGTCCGACGCCGCGGATGTCACAGACGGTCAGCACGGTCAGCAGCTTCAGCCGCGACGGACTTTTCACCGCGGCGGCGAAGTCGCGCACGGTGCGCGGGTCGGCGAGGTCGCGCTTCTGGGCGACGTCGGACATCAGCAGGTGGTTGCCCACCAGCCACTCGACCAGCTCGCCGTCGTCGGCGTCGAGGCCGAGCCGGGGACACAGCTCGCGGGCGATGGCGGCGCCGAGCCGGGAATGATCGCGACCCGAGCCCTTGCCCAGGTCGTGGATCAGCAGGGCGACGTAGAGCACGCGGCGGTTGACGCCTTTGGCGACGATTTCGGTGGCGACCGGCAGCTCGGCCCCGAGCTCGCCGCGCTCGATCTGGCTGAGCGTGGAGATCGTCTGGATCGTGTGCTCATCCACCGTGTAGTGGTGATACATGTTGAACTGCATCTTGGCGACGACCCGGCCGAAGGCCGGGATGAAGGCCCCGAGCACGCCGACCTCGTTCATCAACCGCAGCGCGCGGTCGGGGTTGTTTTGGCCGGTCAGCAGCGCGAGGAAGATGCGGTTCGCCTCGGGGTCGGCGCGCAGGGCGTCGTCGATGCGGTGCAGGTTCGCCGCGACCAGGCGCAGCGCGTCGGGGTGGATCGGCGTGTCGCTGACCAGCCCTTCCTCGAACAGCCGCAGGATGTTCACCGGGTCGGCGAAGAAGCGGGTGGGTTCGGCCAGATCCAACCGGCCGTGCTTCAGCCGGTAGCCGGGGGCGGTCTGCAGGTCGCGGCCGAAGGCGAAGACGTTGCGCAGCGCCTGGCCGAGGCTGGGCCGGGGCTTGACGTGGCGCGCCTCGAGGCCGGCGAGGAAGATGCGGGTGAGGTCGCCGACGTGTTTGGCGTGGGTGAAGTAGCGCTGCATGAAGCGCTCGACCGGGCGCTGTCCTTCCGTGGCGGTGTAGCCGAGAATCGAGGCGATCTCGACCTGGGTGTCGAAGGTCAGCTGTTCGGTGGCGCGCGAGGTCAGCAGGTGCAGGTGCACCCTTGTCATCCACAGGAACGCCTCGGCCTCGGCGAAGACGTGGTATTCCTCGGGGGTGAAGACGCCGAGCGCGACGAGGTCGGCGGGCGTCGCGGCGCGGTTGAGATACTTCGCGATCCAGAACAGGGTCTGCAGGTCGCGCAGGCCGCCCTTGCCCTCCTTGACGTTGGGCTCGAGCAGGTAGCGCGTCGCGCCTTGCCGGGCGTGGCGCTCGGTCCGCTCGGCGAGCTTGAGGCCGACGTAGTCGGGGCCGGTGACGGCGAAGAGTTCGGTCCAGAGCCGGTCGTTGAGGGTCTGCGCGAGGCCGACGTCGCCCCACACGTAGCGATGCTCGAGCAGGCTGGTGCGGATCGTGATGTCCGAGCGGGCGAGGCGAAGGCAGTCGTCGACGGTGCGCGCGGCGTGGCCGACCTTCAACCGCAGGTCCCACAGGCAATAAAGCACGCTCTCGATCAGGCTCTCGCCCCAGGCGGTCTGCTTGTAGGGGGTGAGGAACAGCAGATCGACGTCGGAGAAGGGCGCCATCTCGCCGCGGCCGTAGCCCCCGACGGCGAGCGCGGCGATGCGTTCGCTGGAGGTCGGGTTCGGCAGCGGGTGCAGCCAGGTCAGCGCCAGGTCGAGGGTCATCGTCACGATCTGGTCGGTGAGCCAGGCATAGTCGTGGATCGCGCGGTCGGCGGCGTTCGGCCGGGCGGCGACACTTGCGGCGATGCGGGCGCGGCCGGCGACGTGCGCCACGCGCAGCGCCTCGACGGCGCGGCCGCGGCGGGACGCCCGGTCGGGCGCGGACACGACCGCCGCGTTGACCGCCGCCCGCGTCTGGGCCACGTCGAGGATCGCTTCGGGCGTCGCGGTCAGTCCGCCCCAGGTCTGCGGCGCGAACGGCGTCCTTGGCTGATCAGTTGCCAAAGGCGCCAAAGCCGGACGCCGCCCGCTTGATCACGACCGCAGTTCCGCCGCGCACCTCGACAATGGCAAGGTTGCGCTGGCTGAGACCGTCGGGGGTGAAGCGGAACGCGCCGTTCGCACCGGCGAAGCCCTGGCCCTGGGTGATGCGCCGGGTCGAGAACGGCGAGCCGCCGCGGGCGCGGGCCTCGGCGATCAGCGCGCCGACCGCCCCGATCCCGTCATAGGCGAGCACGGCCAGTTCGTGCGGGGTCTCGCCGTAGGCGGTGCGGTAGCGCCCCTCGAAGGCCGAGACGAGCCCCGGGTCCGGCGCGGCGAAGACGGCGCCCTGCAGGCTCGCGCGGGCCAGCGTATCGGCGTCCGCGCCCCAGGGCTGGAGCCCGAGCAGGAGGGCGCGGTCGGCGGTCAGGCCGTTCGTGCGCAATCCGTCCGCGACGATGCCCGCGGTCGACCGCTCGGTCAGGACCACGGCGTTGGCGCCGGCGTTCTGCAGCGCGACCGACATGACCGCGACGGAATCGGTGACACCCTGCTGCGAATAGGGGTACGCTTGGGTCGAGACCACGCGCCCGCCGCCCTGGTTGATCGCCGCGACCACCGAGTCGCGGATCACCGCGTCGGCCTCGCCCTGCACGTAGAGCACGCCGAAGTTCTCGAGGCCGTTGGCGCGGGCGTGCGCCACCAGCGCGCCGGCGGCGGCGCCGGGCGTCACCCCGAGCAGGAAGACGCCGGGTGCGGCGATGCTCGGGTTGTTGCTGAAGGTCAGCATCTGGACGCCCGCCGTGCGCGCGACCGGTTCGGCCCCGGCGGTCGCGGTGCTCAGCAGCGGGCCGACGATGATTCTGGCGCCGGCGTTCACCGCGAGCTGGGCGCCGGCCTGGCCGCCCTCCAGGGTGCCGCGGTCGTCGTAGACCTGCAGATCGATGTCGGCGTTCTGCACGTCGGCCACGGCAAGACGCGCGGCGTTGACGAGGTCGCGGCCGATGCGCTGCAGGTTCGGGTCGGCGGCGCCGAGCGGCACGAGCAGCGCCACGCGCACCGGCTGGCCGGGATCGACGGCGATGCCGTCGTCGGCGCCGGGCCGGGCGAGCGACAGGTCGCCGCAGGCAGCGAGCGCCGCCAGCGCCACGACGGCCAGCAGGCTGCGCAGCGTTGCGGCGGGCGAAAAACCGGTTGACAGCCTCATTGCGCGCACGGACCCTTCGTTTCCCTATCCCCAGCCAGCCGGAAGCTACGGTCTGGCCCCGGAAATGTAAACTTGCAATGGACGAAGGTCCGCCCCCCGACCCGGGCGAGTCCGGCCCGGCGGCCGGGACGGCGCTCGCGCCGGGGCTCTACCTGGTGGCGACGCCGATCGGCGCAGCGCGGGACGTGACGCTGCGCGCCCTCGACATCCTCGGGGCCGCCGACCTGATCGCCGCCGAGGACACGCGGC
Organism: Amaricoccus sp.; assembly: GCA_031413475.1. Classification (GTDB taxonomy): domain Bacteria; phylum Pseudomonadota; class Alphaproteobacteria; order Rhodobacterales; family Rhodobacteraceae; genus Amaricoccus. The sequence continues at coordinate 4,835 of JANOEW010000576.1, read as the reverse complement.
GGACGCGCAAGCTGCTGGACATCCACGGGGTCCGGCGCGATCCGCGCTCGATCCTGCCCTATCACGACCACAACGGCGCCGCGATGCGGCCGCGGCTGCTGACGGCGCTGGCCGCGGGCCGCTCGGTGGCGCTGGTCTCGGACGCCGGCACGCCGCTGGTCGCCGACCCGGGCTGGCGGCTGGCGGTCGAGGCGATCGCGGCGGGGCACGGCGTGACCGCGGCGCCGGGGGCCTCGGCGCTGCTCGCGGCGCTGTCGGTGGCCGGCCTGCCGACGGACCGTTTCCTGTTCGCGGGCTTCCCGCCGCCGCGAGAGGCCGCGCGTCGCCGGACGCTGGCGGAGCTGACGGAGGTCCCGGCGACACTGGTGTTCTACGAGTCGCCGCGTCGCCTGGCGGAGAGTCTCACTGCGATGGCGGCCGTGCTGGGGCCGGATCGGCCGGCGGCGGTGTGCCGCGAACTGACCAAGCGGTTCGAGGAGGTGCGGCGCGGCGCGCTCGGCGTGCTGGCGGAAGGTTATGCCGCCGAACCGGCGCCGAAAGGCGAAGTCGTGGTCGTGGTCGGGCCGCCGATCGGGCTCGAGGTCGCGCCCGAGGCGCTGGACACGGCGCTGGCGGCGGCGCTCGGCGACGCCTCGGTCAAGGACGCGGCGGCGGCGGTGGCCGCGCGGCTCGGTCTGCCGCGCCGGCAGGTCTACGCCCGGGCGCTGGAACTGGCCGGGCGCGGGAACGGCATTCGTTAACCAGATTTCGGACTGGACCTCCCACGCGCGAACAGAACGTGTACACTGGAAGTATGCACAGCGCCGTCGCCTATCACTCCGGCATCGCGGCCGAGGAGGCCGCCGCCCGCCGCTACGCCGCCGAGGGCGGCCGGCTGCGCGCGGCGCGCTGGCGTTGTCCCGAGGGCGAGCTCGACCTCGTGGTCGAGATGCCGGACGAAATCGTGTTCGTCGAGGTCAAGGCTCGCCGCCACGGCGCGGCCGACGCGGTGTCGCCGCGCCAGTGGGCGCGCATCGGCGCCGCCGCCTCGCGCTGGCTCGCGGAGCAGACCGACGGCGCGACGCCCTGCCGCTTCGACCTGGCGCTGGTCGACGGCGCCGGCCGGATCGAGCGCATCGCGAACGCCCGAAGCTTCGACGAAAGCTTCGACGCCTGGTAGCTTGCGCGGGCCCGGCGGCTCGTCCATGACTTGCCCCGTCGTCCCGCGGAGAGCGTCATGGGCCTTAACGTCGCCGTCCAGATGGACCCGATCGAGTCGATCGACATCGCGGCGGACTCTACGTTCCGGATCATGGAAGAAGCCCAGAGCCGCGGGCACCGGCTGTTCTACTACACCCCCGGCCGGCTCGCGTTCGACGAGGGCCGGGTGACGGCGCGCGGCTGGCCGGTCGAGGTGCGGCGCGTCCGCGGCGATCATTTCACCCTGGGGCCGGAGGCGGAGGTCGATCTCGCCGACTTCGACGTGGTCTGGCTGCGCCAGGATCCGCCGTTCGACATGGGCTACATCACCACGACCCACGTGCTCGACATGCTCGGCCCCGGCACGCTGGTGGTGAACGACCCGTTCTGGGTGCGCAACTATCCCGAAAAGCTGCTGGTTCTGCGCTTTCCCGGGCTGACGCCGCCCACGACGGTGGCGCGCGACCTCGCCACGCTGCGCGCGTTCAAGGCGCGGCACGGCGACATCATCCTCAAGCCGCTCTACGGCAACGGCGGCGCCGGGGTGTTCCGGCTCGATCCGAACGACCGCAACTTCACCGCGCTGTGGGAGGTGTTCGCCGGCATCAACCGCGAGCCGCTGATCGCGCAGAAGTTCCTGCCGGACGTGGCGCAGGGCGACAAGCGGGTGATCCTGGTCGACGGCGAAGCGGTCGGCGCGATCAACCGGATGCCGGCCGAGGGCGAGACGCGCTCGAACATGCACGCGGGCGGCACCCCCGAGCCGGTCGGGCTGACCGCGCGCGACCACGAGATCTGCGCCGCGATCGGACCGCTGCTGCGCGAGAAGGGCCAGATCTTCGTCGGGATCGACGTGATCGGCGGCTGGCTGACCGAGATCAACGTGACCTCGCCCACCGGGCTGCAGGAGCTGGAGCGCTTCGATCGGGTGAACGCGACCGCGATGATCTGGGAGGCGATCGAGCGGCGCCGCGCCGGATGAGCTGGCAGCTGCACGCGCTGAACCTAGTGCTGCGCTTCCGCGAGAAGCCGTATCTGGCGCGCGAGACCGATTTCGTGCGCGGCCGCGCCCGCATGGAGCGCGAGGCCGTGATCTTCCCGCTGCCGGCGGGCGCGACGCTGCGGGCGACGACGCTCGGGGGGCTCGACGCGCTGCGGGTCGAAGGTCCAGCGGACGGGCCGGTCCTGCTCTGGCTGCACGGCGGGGCCTATTGCATCGGCTCGCCGCGCACCCACGCGGCGATGGCGGCGGCGCTGGCCCGGCGGATCGGCGCGGGCGCGATCCTGCCCGACTACCGGCTCGCGCCCGAGCATCCGTTCCCAGCGGCTCTCGCGGACGCCCGGGCCGCCTGGGACGGGCTGGTGGCCGGGGGCCTCGCTGCGACGCGGATCGTGCTCGGCGGCGACAGCGCCGGCGGCGGCCTCGCCTTCGCGCTGCTGCACGCCCTGCTCGCCGACGGCGCGGCGACGCCGGCGGCGGTGCTCGGCTTCAGCCCCTGGGCCGACCTGACCCAGACCGCCGACAGCCTGCAAACGCTGGCACGGCGTGACGTGCTGATTCCCGCGCGCCGCTTCGGTGAGATCCGCGACCTATATCTCGCCGGCGCCGACCCGCATGACCCGCGCGCCTCGCCGGTGTTCGGGCGCTTCGTCGGCGGGCCGCCGACGCTGATCCAGTCGAGCCGCGCCGAGATCCTGCGCGACGACGCCCGCGCGATGGCCGCGCGGCTTCGCGACGACGGCGTCGCCGTCGAACACGACGAATGCGGCCGCGTGCCCCACGTCTGGCAGCTCTACCAGGGGCGATTGCCGGAGGCTGACCAGGCGCTCGATCGTGCGGCGGCCTTCCTCGGCGAGGCCCTCGGCCGTGGCGAACGGCCGCAGGCAGCGCGACCAAAGTTGTAGTTGCCTCCTCGGCCGGCGCCGTTAACAATTTAATCGTGCTGCGACCGCAGCGCCAAATCTGACCAACGGCACTTCAGGGAGTGATCATGAGCAAACTGGCACTGACGGCAGGTCTTCTGCTGTCCACGTCCCTTGGGGCGACTGCGCTCGCGCAGGACAATCTGAAGACGCTTCAGGGCATGCAGAAGACGACAGGCAGCGCCTTCACCTTCGTCGAGCAGGAAGGACCGAGCGCCGAGGCGCTGCGCGCGATCGTGCCGCGGATCAACGTGCCCGACGGCTTCGAGGTCAGCCTCTACGCGGTGGTCCCCGACGCGCGCTCGATGGCCGTGGCGCCGCAGGGCACCGTCACCTTCGTCGGCACGCGCAAGGACAAGGTCTGGTCGGTGGTCGATCGCGACCGCAACCGGGTGGCGGACGAGGTGAAGGATTTCGCGCCGTCGCTGACCTTCGACATCCCGAACGGGCCGTGTTTTTCGCCCGACGGCTTCCTCTACATCGCCGAGCGCAACCGGGTGCTGGTGTTTCCGGCGGCGGAGTTCTTCTTCGAGGGACCGGACGTGGCGGTCGGCACGGTGGTGCCGCAGGGTGAACTGATCCCGGTCGAGGAGGAGAGCTTCAACCACACCGCCCGCGTCTGCCGGGTCGGGCCGGACGGCAAGCTCTACGTCTCGATCGGCCAGCAATACAACGTGCCGCCGGCGGAAAAGGTCGAGATGTTCGACCAGATGGGCATCGGCGGCATCATCCGGATCAACGCCGACGGATCGGGGCGCGAGGTCTTCACTCGCGGCGTGCGCAACTCGGTCGGGCACGACTTCAATCCGGCGAACGGCGAGCTGTGGTGGACCGACAACCAGGTCGACGGCATGGGCGACGACATCCCGCCGGGCGAACTGAACCGGCAGACCGCGGCGGGCCAGCACTTCGGCTTTCCATGGTTCGGCGGCGGCAGCGTGCGGACAATCGAGTTCAAGGACAGCGAAGCGCCGGCGGACGCGGTGTTCCCCGCGGTCGAGATGCAGGCGCACGCCGCCGATCTGGGGATGAGCTTCTACCGGGGCTCGTCGTTCCCCGAGCAGTACCACGGCGGCATCTTCTCCGCCCAGCACGGCTCGTGGAACCGCACCGTGCCGGTCGGGGCGCGGGTGATGTTCACCAAGCTCGACGCCGATGGCGCCGCGGCCGGGACCGAGGTCTTCGCCGACGGCTGGCTGAATGAGGAAACCGGCGAATACAGCGGCCGGCCGATGGACATAGCCTTCCTGCCTGACGGCTCGATGCTGGTGTCCGATGACTTCGCGGGCGCGATCTGGCGCATCGCATATGTCGGCACGCCTGCTGAGTAATACAACGATGAGGGCGCCGCGTCGGCGCGGCGCCCCCACATCATCCCAGAAAGCGAGGCGATCCCGATGCCGTGTTGTGTCACGGGTGCCTTGTTTGCAGGTCTTGTCCTGCTAGCAGGCCAGTCCGCGGCTGCGGCAGACGCGGAGATAGGGCGGGATCTGGCCGGGCCCTGCCGGGTCTGTCACGGGCTGGACGGAGTCGGGACCAACCCGAGTGTCCCGAACATCGGCGGACAGAGTGCGCAGTATCTGGTCAAGCAGTTGCATGATTTCCGCGACGGCCGCCGCGAGAACGAGCAGATGTCAATCATAGCCTCGGCCAACGAATTCGTGTCCCAGTGAGTCTGCGCGGCGCGCAAGCCGCCCCGGGCGAGCAAGCCTTTGACGGCGAGGTGGCACAGG
>JANOEW010000575.1:0-1852 GCA_031413475.1 Amaricoccus sp. | reverse complement strand
GGGCCCGGTCGGACGGTCATTGATGCGCCCGCCCGCGCGCACGGCGCTGGTGCCGGCCCGGCCCCGCGCGCGCCGGCCGGCCGGTGCGTCATCCGCCGAGATTCACGGCCATCCCGAGCTTTTCCACCGTGTTGTCGGCGGTCGCGCCCGGGAGCTTGAGGAACTCAGCGTAGTAGGCCTTCTGCGAGTCCACGCCGAGGCGATCGGTGGTGTCGTCCCATTCCGCCGCGGCGGTCGCGAGCGCCGTCGCCGGATCCTCGCCGGCCCAGACCGCGGTCGCCATGCGGTCGATGCTCAGGAAATAGTCCTGGGCCCCGGGGATGATCGGATCGAGCAGGCCGACGTTGGCGGAGTCGTTGAGGTTGATCAGATACGCCTTCGCGTCCGGCCAGAGCTGCGCGTAAAGATCCGACTTGAAATGCGACAGCCGATACGGATCGCGCAGCGCGTAGGGCAGCATGCAGCGCGCCAGCGACACCGGCGGCGAAGTGGCCCATTGCATAAAGAGATAGGCCGCATCCGGATTGGCCGAATCCGCCGACAGCGCCTTGTTGAAGCCGGTGGCGTGCTCCGGATTGCCCGGCACCACGGCATAACCGACCTTGCCCGCGATCTGCGACTGCGGGATGAAGTTGATCGCCGTCGCGGTCTGCGAATAGCCGGCCGACATTCGGCCCGACGGCGGCCAGGAGTAGATCATCGCCACCTTGCCGGTGAGGAACGCGGCCCATAGCGACACCGCGTCGAGCTCGTTGTTGCCGGGGATCGAGGCGGCGTTCGCCGCGATCATGTTCTCGAGCGTCTTGACGCCCGCCGGCGACGCCAGCCCCGCCTTCATGTCGGCGTCGAACAGCTGGCCGCCGTTGGCGCGGAACTGCTGCAGGAAGTCGAACTGATTGCCGGGGCTGCCCGCCTTGCGGAAGTGGCCGGCGCCATAGACCTCGGGCCCCATCTGGTCGGTGATGAACTGGGCGATCTGGGCGTAGTCCTCCCAGGTCTTCGGCGGGGCGAGCGCCGCTCCGAACTTCGCCTGGTAGGCCTCCATCATCTTCGGGTCCGCGAAGATGTCCTTGCGGTAGTACAGGGCGAACATGTCGCCGTCGTCGAAGAAGCCCCAGATCTTGCCCTTGTACGTCGGTAGCGCCTTGTAGAGCGGATGGTAGTCCTCGAGGTCCGCCATGTTCATGTACTTGGCGATGTAGTCGTCGAGCGGCGCTATTACCCCGCCGTCGGCGAGCGACGGCGTCCAGGCCGGGGAGATGTCAAGAATGTCGAAGGCGCCGGACCCGGCGATGTGCTCGGCAACGGCCTTGGAGTACTGGTCCGGGTTCGAGAGCTCGACGACGTTGGACTTTATGCCGGTGAGCTGCTCCCACATCGGCCCGGAGAAGTTGCGCGGATCGAGCGCCTGCAGTCCGGCCTCGTAGGTCATGCTGAGGGTGACGCCGGAGTACTGCTTGGCCGCCTCGGCCGCGCGGTAGGCCGAGCCGTCGGTGGGCCCCTCGGTCGAGGCCTTGAGCGCCAGCGCCTGAGCCTGGCCGAGCGGCGAGGCCGGGTCGGCGAGCTCGAGCGCCGTCTGGGCCAGCGCCCAGTTGGTCATGCTGCCGAGCAACGGACCCGAGATGGCCAGCAGGCCGGTCATCTGCCCGAACAGGGTGATGAATGTGCGGCGGGTCGGCTCGCCCCTCAGGAACGCATCGACCTCCTCCGCGAGGCCGGCCTGGAAATCACGCTTTTCGCGGTCGTTCATCGTCGTTTCTCCTCCCGTTTGTTGTTAAGCTGGTCAGCACGGCGACCGGTCTTTGGCTTCGCGCGCAGCTAGGACCGCGGGCCCGGCGGCCGGGCGAATTCT
>JANOEW010000574.1:0-4514 GCA_031413475.1 Amaricoccus sp. | reverse complement strand
GTTGCGTGTGAATGGCCGGGTCGGATTGGTCGACGACGGCAGCACATTCTTCAGACCGGCGACCTTGATGATGTCCGGCGCGTGTCCGCCGCCCGCGCCTTCGGTGTGGAAGGCGTGGATGGTGCGGCCCTTGAATGCGGCGATGGTGTCCTCGACGAAACCCGACTCGTTCAGCGTGTCGGTGTGGATCATCACCTGGACGTCGAAAGCGTCGGCGACGCGCAGGCAGCAGTCGATGGCGGCGGGGGTGGTGCCCCAGTCCTCGTGCAACTTCAGGGCGCAGGCGCCGGCGCGGATCATTTCCTCGAGGGCCGCGGGCTGCGAGGCGTTGCCCTTGCCGGCGAGGCCGACGTTGACGGGCACGCCGTCGAGCGCCTGGAGCATGCGGCCGAGGTGCCAGGGGCCGGGGGTGCAGGTGGTGGCGAGCGTGCCGTGGGCGGGGCCGGTGCCGCCACCGAGTAGGGTGGTGACGCCGGAATGCAGCGCGTCGTCGATCTGCTGCGGGCAGATGAAGTGAATGTGGGCGTCGACGCCGCCGGCGGTGAGGATTTTCCCCTCGCCGGCGATGATCTCGGAGCCGGGGCCGATGACGATGTCGACATTGGGCTGGGTGTCGGGGTTTCCGGCCTTGCCGATCTTATGGATCCGACCGTCGCGCAGGCCGACGTCGGCCTTGTAGACGCCGGTCCAGTCGAGGATCAGCGCGTTGGTGATCACGGTGTCGACGGCGCCCTGCGCGCGGCTCAACTGGGATTGGCCCATGCCGTCGCGGATCACCTTGCCGCCGCCGAACTTCACCTCCTCGCCGTAGGTGGTGAGATCCCGCTCGACCTCGATGAACAGCTCGGTGTCGGCAAGCCGGACCCGGTCGCCGGTGGTGGGGCCGTACATGGCGGCGTAGGCGTGGCGGGAGAGACCGGTCGGCATGGGCGGACCTTTCGGGGTGCGACGGATTGACGCAGAATGGGCCGGCCGATGTTTTCGCGGCATCGGCAAATCGGGGACGGAGCGGTCCGGATATGGACACGCACACCGTCGCGGGGGGGACGATGATCACGAAGACAGGGCTTTGGGTCGGCGCGTTTTGCGTGCTGGGCGGCGCTGCCATGGCGGAGAGCGCCGCCGAGGAGCGCGGCGCGTATCTGGTGCGGGGGTTGATGGGCTGCGGCAACTGCCACACGCCGATGGATCCCGAAGGGCCGATCATGGCGCAGGAGTTGGCCGGCAACCTGATCCTCGATACTCCCGAAATGACCGCCTGGGCGGCGAACGTCACCCCGGGGGGCCGGGTGGCCGACTGGTCGGACGCCGAGCTCGGCCGGGCGATCCGCGAAGGGGTGCGGCCGGACGGCAGCCTGATCGGGCCGCCGATGCCGTTCATGGCGTACCGCGGCCTCGGGGACGACGATCTGGCCGCGGTCGTCGCTTTCCTGCGCAGGCTGCCGGCGGTCGAGGGCGAGACGCTGGCGAATATGACGCCGGAGGACGCCGACGCCCTGATCCTCTATCTGCGCAGCCTGCCGCCGCTGCCCGACGCCGGCTGAGGTCATTCGAGCGGTCCCATCACCGCGCCGCTGAAGCCGAACACCCGACGCGCGCCGGCGTAGGGCACGAGGCGCACCTCGCGGGTCTGGCCCGGCTCGAAGCGCACCGCGGTGCCGGCGGCGATGTCGAGCCGCATGCCGCGGGCGGCCCGGCGGTCGAAGGCGAGCGCGGGGTTGGTTTCGGCGAAGTGGTAGTGGCTGCCGACCTGCACCGGGCGGTCGCCGGTGTTCGCGACCTCGAGCGCTATCGACGGTCGGTCGGCGTTCAGGGTGATCTCGCCTGGGGTGAGGAAGTATTCGCCGGGGATCATCGATGCCTCGCTCGCGGTTGCCGCCGGAGGTTAGCCGGCGCTGTGGCGCGCGCAATGGGCGGGTTTGGCAGGGAGACCACGCGCCACGTCGATGCCTGTTTTTTCGGCGGACCTGCGCGGGATTTGGGCGGAGGCCGACGCCGGGACTATGGTGGCAGCGGCACGCGGAGCGCCTGGCCCCCTTGCCACGGGCGCCTGACGGCGGCCATGATGGTCCGTCAGCGCGGAGGTCGGGCATGGGGATCGACAGCGAAAGCAACGTGGCCGCGAATCTGCAGATCGGGCCAACCACGCTCGGCATGGTTCGGATTTATGTAGAGACCGCCGATGGCGGGCTGCCGCTCGACTTCGAACCGGAAGAGGCCGAAGAGATCGCTGAAGAACTGCGCGCCGCCGCCGCCCGCGCGCGGGCGATGGGGCGGCGGCGCTAGGACAACTCGCCGAAGCCGGGCAGCGGATCGAGCAGCGCGCCGAGGCGGCCCGCCGCGGTGCGCGCGATGCGTTGCACCAGCGCGCGGCGCCGCGCCGCCGCCATCGGTGCAGCGGCGGGCATGCGGGCGATCTCCGCCCCGTAGGCGTTGGCGAGGATCAGGCCGTTCGCGTCGGGCAGGATCTCGACGGGAAAGACCGCGTCCACTGCCCAGAAGAAGCGGTCGCACCAGTCGAGATACCCTGACCACTTGCGGTCGCCGGCGTAGTCGGCGCGGCTCGACTTGCATTCGACGATCCAGACCTCGCCCTGCGGTCCGAGCGCAATCACGTCGGCGCGCAGGCCGCCGGTCGGCGCGAACTCGAGCAGCGGAGCGAAGTCGCAGGCCCGCAGCATCCGGCTGACGCCGCGGGCGAGCCGCTGTCCGGGGGCGGGAGGGTCGGTCACCACGCCTGCATGGCCGGGGCGCGTCCTTCGGTCAATGGCGCTGCGTGGCGTCAGTATGACGCGACAATGGCGCGACAATCCGCGTGCGCGCGCAGCGAAACTGATGCTTGAGGCCGGGCCGGCGGCGGGCTAATTCCCTTCTCGGGGATGCTGCCGGGCACGGGGTCGCGCGCGCTCCAAGGAGATAGCCGATGGCCGACGCCGCCCACGCACACGCGCACGCCGGAAGCGGCAGCGCCGGGTTCTTCACGCGCTGGTTCATGTCGACGAACCACAAGGACATCGGCATCCTCTATCTGGTCACGGCGGCGGCGCTCGGGTTCGTCTCGGTCGCGATGACGATGTATATGAGGCTCGAGCTGATGCAGCCGGGCGTGCAGTATATGTTGATCGACGGCCTGCCGAACGGTCATCTGTGGAACGTGCTGATCACCGCCCACGGCATTCTGATGATGTTCTTCGTGGTGATCCCGGCGCTGTTCGGCGGGTTCGGTAACTACTTCCTGCCGCTGATGATCGGCGCGCCGGACATGGCGTTTCCGCGGATGAACAATCTCAGCTACTGGCTGTTCGTCGCCGGTTCGACCTTGGCGGTGCTGTCGCTGTTCGTGCCGGGCGGCAGCGGCCAGAACGGGTCGGGCGTTGGCTGGGTGCTCTATGCGCCGCTGTCGACGACCGAATCGGGCATGTCGATGGACCTCGCGATCTTCGCAGTGCATCTGTCAGGCGCCTCGTCGATCCTCGGCGCGATCAACATGATCACCACATTTCTCAACATGCGCGCCCCGGGCATGACGCTGCACAAGGTGCCGCTGTTCGTCTGGTCGGTGGTGGTGACGGCGTTCCTGATCCTGCTGGCGCTGCCGGTGCTGGCCGGGGCGATCACCATGCTGCTGACCGACCGCAACTTCGGCACGACCTTCTTTGCCCCCGAGGGCGGCGGCGATCCGGTGCTTTACCAGCATCTGCTGTGGTTCTTCGGCCATCCGGAGGTCTACATCATCATCCTGCCGGGCTTCGGCATAATCAGCCACGTGATCGCGACCTTCTCGCGCAAGCCGATCTTCGGCTACCTGCCGATGGTCTATGCGATGGTGGCCATCGGTGTGCTGGGGTTTGTCGTCTGGGCGCACCACATGTATACGGTCGGGCTGTCCTTGACCCAGCAAAGCTATTTCATGTTGGCCACGATGGTGATTGCCGTGCCGACAGGCGTGAAGATCTTTTCATGGATTGCCACGATGTGGGGCGGCTCGGTCAAGTTCAAGGTGCCGATGCTCTGGGCCCTCGGGTTTCTGTTTCTGTTCACTCTGGGCGGGGTGACCGGGATCGTGCTGTCACAGGCCGCAATCGACCGCGCCTATCATGACACCTATTACGTGGTGGCGCATTTCCACTATGTGATGTCGCTGGGGGCGGTGTTTGCGATCTTTGCCGGGATTTATTTCTACTTTCCCAAGTTCACCGGAAAGTTGCTGCCCGAATGGGCAGGCCGGGTTCACTTTGGAATGATGTTCATCGGCTCGAATCTGACCTTCTTTCAACAGCACTTTCTGGGCCGTCAGGGGATGCCCCGCCGCTACATCGACTATCCCGACGCCTTTGCGTATTGGAACTTTGTCTCGTCGCTTGGTGCCTTTTTGTCATTCGCCTCGTTCCTGTTCTTTATTGTGATCCTGTTCTGGACGCTGGCCCGCGCGCCCAAAACCGCCGGGGCGAACCCATGGAACGAATGGGCCGACACGCTGGAATGGACCCTGTCCTCGCCGCCGCCCGAACACA
>JANOEW010000573.1:0-2158 GCA_031413475.1 Amaricoccus sp. | reverse complement strand
CGCCGGTGTCGACGTGCGGCGTGAAGATCGTCTTGTGCTTGCCGCGCAACCGCAGCGCGATCTGGCTGGCGAGGCGTCCCAGCACCTGGTCGGTGCCGTCGACGACGTACCATTCCCGGCTGACGTCGGCGGGCTTGGCGGAAAAGGTCTTCATGATGTCGATCGCTGTCAGGCGCAATGTGGATGTCGGGACCGGACTTGCCGGCCGGCGGGTCGTTGCTCGCTGCCCGGGACGTCGGCGGTCCCCGCGGTGGGTCCCCCGCTGTGGGTCCCCCGTGTCGGGTGCCCTCCGGGCGGACCCTCGGCGCCGGTGGCCGGACCCAAGCTGGAGGGGGCGGAGCAAAGTCTTGAATTCTAATCCGGATTCGGGTGCCCGGTCAATGGCGGACGGGGCGCGGGTCCGGGCTCGGCGTGGGTCGATCGGACGGCCGCCGGCCGTGCCGGGCCTGATCCGCGCTTGTTGCGGGGCAGCAAGACGGCCTTGGCGCAGCACGAAAAAAAGGGCGCGGTGCCTGAGGCACCGCGCCACGAAGATTCCATCCTAGGAGGAGGAGGGATGGAATGCGCCAGTGGTGGAGCAGGAGGAGGAGCCCCGGGCCACCGACGCATTCATGTTGGCATATTGCGGCGCAGCATGCAACCATCGAGGACGGGCGAACTTTCGACAAAAGTTGCACCGTTTTGGCCCCTCCCGGCTCGTCGCGGGCGCTGGATTTCGACGTAAGCACACACTGACATGCGCCGGACGCCGGCGCGGAGGTTGGCATGAAGGCACGGATACGCTGGAGCGAGGGCATGTCTTTCGTGGGCGAAACCGGCAGTGGCCACGCCCTGGTGATCGACGGGTCGCCCGAGCACGGGGGGCGGAATCTCGGGCCGCGGCCGATGGAGCTCGTCCTGACGGGCGCGGCCGCCTGCACGGCCTACGACGTCGTGCTGATCCTCAAGAAGGCGCGCCAGCCGGTGACCGATTGCGTGGTCACGGCGGAGGCCGATCGCGCGGCCATCGAGCCGAAGGTGTTCACGCGCATCCGGTTCGCCTACACGGTCGCCGGGCACGGCCTCGATCCGCGCCAGGTCGAGCGCGCGGTGAAGCTCTCGAAGGAGAAGTACTGCTCGGCGACCATCATGCTCGGCAAGACCGCCGAGATCGACGTGACGATCGCCATCGTCGAAGGCGACCGCGTGCCGGTGCCCGTGGTCCCCGTGCCCTGATCATGCGCGCCGACCGCCCGCGCGCGCCGGGCCGCGCATTCGCCAACATCGAGCGCGCGTTGCTCCCTCGGGGGGAGGCTCGCGCAGCGAGCTCCGGGGGGACGTCCGCTAGCTGGCGGGCGCGGGCGCGGGCGTGAGCGGCGGCGGCGGCGGCGCAGGAGCGAAGCCACGCACCGTCACCGGCGCGTCGACGCTCGAGCGCCGGCCGGCCGCGTCGCGGAACTCGAAACGCAGCGTGACCGGATCGCCGTTGCCGAGCGGCGCCTGCACCTCGACTAGCCTCAGCACCGATCCCTTGAGCGCGAAGCGCGTCTGGCCCGCCGGCAACGCGACCTCCGGCACGACCTTGAGTTCGCCCGAACCCGGCGGATCCAGGAGGACGATCTCCACGCGGGCGGCCGACGCGGTACGCACGCCGGTCAGCGTGAGCGGCACGCCGGTGCGGATGTCGGCGTAGGCGTCGACGGTCGAGCCGGGGACGGCCGGCCGCATCCAGGCGTTCGCGATCTGCGGCGGATCCTGCGCGAGCGCGGGCGCGGTGAGTAGCGCTGCCATAGCGAGGGCCGCGGCCCCCGCGCGCGCCGGGCCGCGCATTGGGCAACATCGAGTGCGCGGTGCCCCCTCGGGGGGCGGCTCGCGCAGCGAGCTCCGGGGGGATGACGCCGCGCGCGCCGGGCCGCCCCAAGTGCGCGGTGCCCCCTCGGGGGGCGGCTCGCGCAGCGAGCTCCGGGGGGATGACATCCTTACGTCTTGTCGGAGAGCAGGCGGATCAGGCTCGACGTGTCCCAGCGTCCGCCGCCGCGCGCCTGCACGCGGCCGTAGAACTGGTCGACGAGCGATGTCACCGGGAGCGTCGCGCCGTTCGCACGGCGGATATGCTTCTGTTTGGCTCTGAAATCAAAGCTCTCTTAGCCTATCCAGGCCTCACACGTGAGATCGATCT
>JANOEW010000572.1:0-2760 GCA_031413475.1 Amaricoccus sp. | reverse complement strand
GTCGGCTCGGCGAGCACGGCGTCGAGATATTCAAGCGTATTTTCCTGCGCCCCGTCCAGATGCGCCCGCATTGCCGCGCGCGAGCCCTCGCGGTCGCCGCGGCGCAGGGCGTCGAGCACCGCCTGATGCTCGGCGAGCGTGGCCGCGCCCCGGCCCGCGCGCGGGATCATCGCGTGGCGGCAGCGGTCGAGCTGGGCTTTCGAGATCTCGATCGCACGCCACAGCATCGGATAGCCGGAGATCTCCGCCACGGTGCGGTGGAAGGCGTCGTCGTGCGCGATCGCGTCGGCAAAGGCGCGGCGCTCGATCGCGGCGGCGTGCAGCAGTTGGATGTCCGCAAGCCGGTTGAGCCAGGCGGGCGTCGTGCGGGCGGCGGCCTGCCAGGCGCTTTCGGCCTCGAGCGCCCGGCGGATCACGTGGGCCTGTTCGATCTCGTGGCGGTCGATCGGCGCGACGGTCGTGCCCGACTGCGCCCGAACCGTGACCAGACGCTCGTCGCTGAGTTTCTTGACCGCCTCGTGGACCGGCGTGCGCGAGACCTGCAGCCGCGTGGCGATGGCCTTCTCGTCGAGCGGCGCGCCGGGCCCGATCCCGCCGGTGACGATCAATTCGCGCAGGACGGCGTAGACCTGGTCGCGGAGCGGACGGGTGCGGTCGAGCCGCACCTCCATGAGGTCCGCCACTCCCATCCCGCCGTTCTCCCCCAGTGGCTGACCGCTTGCGCGGTCGGTTTTTCATGATACTAATATACTAGTTGCAGCCTGTCACGCGGACGCCGATCCGCAACGCAAGAGCAGGCGCACGGGGAGACAAACGTCTGATGACGAACGCTTTTCCGAAGCTGCACAACGCGATGTGGCCCGGCCTCGTCGGCAAGGGCGCGGATTCGGAGCCGCCGATCGACCTCGACACGATGCTCGACCTGACCGCCGCGGCCGAGGTGGACGGGGTGAAGTTCGACGGCGTCGACATCTTCCTGTCGCTGCCGCACACGCCGATCGACGCCGACGATGACGACATCGCGCGCCTCGCCGACAAGGTCGCCGCCCGCGGCCTGGTGATCGGCTCCGCGGTGGCCCCGGTCTGGCCGCCGGTGGGCGGCGGCTCGGCGATGGGCTCGGAGGACGACCGCAAGCTGTTCGTCGAGATGGTGGCCAAATCCTGCCGGATCATGGGCCGCCTGCGCGAACTCGGCGTGCGTCCCTATGGCGTGATCCGCATCGATTCGGCGGCCTCTCCGTCCGACTGGGCAAAGGATCCGGCCGGGAACACGCGGCTGATCGCCGACACCTTCCGCAAGGCCTGCGACGTCGCCGCCGACCAGGGCGAGCGCCTCGCCTGCGAGGGCGAGATCTGCTGGGGCGGAATGCACTCATGGAAGGCGATGATCGACACGCTCGAGGCGGTCGACCGCCCCGGCGTCATCGGCTTTCAGGCGGACATGGCGCATACCCTGCTCTACACGCTCGGGGCCAATGCGCCCGAGGCGCGCATCCTGCCCGAAGGTTATGACTGGCGCGACGGCGCCGTGCTCGACGCGGCGCTGAAGACGCTCACCGAGGCGCTGCGGCCCTGGACCATCGACTTCCACGTCGCCCAGAGCGACGGCACGGTCCACGGAACAGGCTATCACGACAAGACCGGGCGGCACTGCATGGCAGGCGACCCGAACGGACGGCTCGACATCGCCCGCCACGCCGGGTTCTGGCTCCGGGACGAGCGCGGCGACCTGACCCGTGCGTTCGAGCACGTCTGCTGGGACGGCTGCATGTTCCCCAATGCCGAGCTGTTGAAGCCCGAGACCTGGAACGGCGTGCTCGGCGCGATGATCAAGGTCCGCGACGACCACGGCTGGAGCGCCTGATGGTGTCGAAGCCGAAGCTCCGCGTCGGTCTGGTCGGTTATGGCTTCATGGGGCGGGCGCATTCCAACGCCTTTCGCAAAGTCGGCAATTTCTTCGACCTCGACCGCGACATCGAACTGGTCGCCGTCTGCGGCCGCGACGCGGCGAAGGCCGAGGCGCATGCCGCGACCTGGGGCTTCGGCGGCGTCGAGACCGACTGGCGGGTGCTGGTGGCGCGCGACGACCTCGACCTGATCGACATCGCCGCGCCGAACGACGTGCACCACGACATCGCGATCGCCGCGGCCGAGGCCGGCAAGATGGTGCTGTGCGAAAAGCCGCTCGGGCGCAACGCCGGGGAGTCCGAGGCGATGGTCGCCGCCGTCGCCAAGGCCGGCGTGCCGTCGATGGTTTGGTACAACTACCGCCGCATCCCGGCGGTCAGCTTCGCCAAGGCGCTGATCGACGACGGCAAGCTCGGGCGTGTCTACCACTACCGCGCCAAGTTCCTGCAGGACTGGACGATCTCCGAGGACCTGCCGCAGGGCGGGGCCGGGCTGTGGCGGCTCGACGTCGGCGTGGCCGGCTCGGGCGTCACCGGCGACCTGCTCGCGCACTGCATCGACACCGCGATGTGGCTCAACGGACCGATCGCCGAGGTGACGGCCGCGACCGAAACCTTCGTCAAGGAACGGATGCACACGCTGACCGGCAAGGTCGAGCCGGTCGGGATCGACGACGCCGCGCTGTTTCTGGCGCGCTTCGCCAACGGCGCCCTCGCCTCGTTCGAGGCGACGCGCTACGCCCGCGGGCACAAGGCGCTCTACACGCTCGAGATCAACGGCGAGCACGCCTCGATGATCTGGGACCTGCACGACCTGCACCGGTTGCAGTATTTCGACCACCGCGACGAGGGG
>JANOEW010000571.1:0-14482 GCA_031413475.1 Amaricoccus sp. | reverse complement strand
CGCGGCATGGCGCGCGAGTTCCAGCGCTCGATGGAGGCCGCCGCCGACGACAGCGGGCTCAAGGAAGTCTCGAACAGCCTCAAGGGGATCGACCGGCTGAACATGAACGCCGCGACGAATTCGGCCCGGAAATACGCCGAGGGGCTGGTCAAGGGCGGCGATACCGCCGGCAAGGACGCGCCCGCGACGTCGGCCCCAGTCCCGAACCCCGTGCCGACCCCCGGCTCCCCCTTGAGCGCGGCCGTCACCGCGCCCGACAAAATCGCGCCGGACAGCATCGCCGGGTCTGCCGTCGGCTCCGCACAGGACCCGGCCGCGTCATGAAGGCCCTCAAGCCGGACGACATCGACGATTCGACCGCGCCGCTGATCGAACATCTCGCGGAGCTGCGGACCCGGATCGTCTATTCGCTGCTGGCCTTCGTCGTGGCGATGGTGCTCGCCTTCACCGTGGCGGGTCCGATCTTCGATTTCCTCGCCGCGCCTATCGCCCGGCTGCTGGTGGAAAACGGCCAGAAGCCCGAGCTGATCTTCACCGGCCTGCAACAGGGGTTCATGACCCAAGTGCGGATCTCGGTGTTCGGCGGGTTCGTGCTCGCCTTTCCGGTCATCGCTTACCAACTCTGGCGCTTCGTCGCCCCCGGGCTCTATCGCCAGGAGAAGGGCGCGTTCCTGCCGTTCCTGCTCGCCTCGCCGGCGCTGTTCCTGATCGGCGGCTTTTTCGCCTTCTACGTGGTGCTGCCGATCGCCTTCGATTTTTTCCTGTCGTTCCAGCAGTTTGGCGCCGGCGCAATGACGGTCGGCGAGGACGTGTCGATCCAGTTCCTCGGCACGATCAACGAATACCTCGCGCTGACGATGAAGTTCATCATCGCGTTCGGCCTGTGCTTCCAGCTGCCGGTGCTGCTGACGCTCATGGGCAAGGCCGGGTTGGTCAGCGCCAGGACGCTGACCACGGGCCGGCGCTATGCGATCATCATCATCCTGGTGGTGGCGGCGGTCGCGACGCCGCCGGACTTCATGTCGCAGCTGATCCTGTTCGCGGCGATCTACCCGCTCTACGAGCTGTCGATCCTGCTGGTGCGGTACTTCGAGCGCAAGCGCGAGGCCGAACTGCGGGCGGCGGGGCTCTGGGTCGACGACGAGCCGGAACCGGCCGCCGCGGAGGGCGCGCTCAAGGACAAGCCGTGAGGTCCGAGTCCGGCGCGCTGGCGCGCATCGCCGCGGCGTTGGAGCGGCTCAGCCCGCCGCCCGCGCCGGCGCCCGACTTCGACGCCGCCGAGGCCTTCGTCTGGCATCCGGGGCCCGACCGGCTGGAGCCGGTCGTCAGCGTGGCGCGTGTGGCGATCGAGCTGCTGGTCGGTATCGACCGCGCCCGCGACGTCCTGCTCGGCAACACGCTCCAGTTCGCCCGCGGCCATCCGGCGAACAACGTGCTGCTGTGGGGTGCGCGCGGCATGGGCAAGTCGAGCCTGGTCAAGGCCGTGCACGCCACGGCCGCACGCGCCGCGCCGGGGCTGAAGCTGATCGAGCTGCACCGCGAGGACCTGCCGACGATCGGTCGGCTGCTCGGCCTGCTGCGCGGCGCGCCGGTCCGCTTCGTTCTGTTCTGCGACGACCTGAGCTTCGAGAAGGACGACGCCCACTACAAGTCGCTGAAGGCGGTGCTCGACGGCGGCATCGAGGGCCGGCCCGACAACGTCGTGCTCTACGCCACCTCGAACCGCCGCCACCTGATGCCGCGCGACATGATCGAGAACGAACGCCAGACCGGGGTGAACCCCTCGGAAGCCACCGAGGAGAAGGTCTCGCTGTCGGACCGCTTCGGCCTGTGGCTTGGATTTCACGCCTGTTCGCAGGACGACTATCTGGCGATGATTCGCGGCTATTGCGACGCCTTCGGGATCGCGATCCCCGACGCGGCGCTGCGCGCCGAGGCGATCGAATGGTCCCAGACCCGCGGCGGCCGCTCCGGTCGCGTCGCCTGGCAGTTCGTCACCGATCTCGCCGGACGGCGCGGGGTCGCGCTGGGGTGAGGCGTTGAGGGCGGCCGCAGCGGTTGGCAAGCCCAAATTTATCCGCATCCCACAAAATAAATCTGCGATGTTTCCTCTGGTCCCAAACAATCCGAACTCTATTTAAATGAAGGAGCTGAAATCATGCTCACAACACAGGAACAGAATTTCATGATGAATATCGTAGAACTTGCCATCAGCACGCCGACGTTTTCCACGCTCGTGGCCGCAGTCAAGGCCGCCGGACTTGCGGACGCTTTGTCGGGCGCCGGGCCGTTCACCGTGTTCGCGCCCAGCGACGACGCTTTCGCCAAGCTTCCGAAGGGCGCCGTCGAAGACCTGGTGAAGCCTGAGAACAAGGCCAAGCTGACCGCCCTGCTGCAATTGCACGTGGTCGCGGGCAAGCACATGGCGGCGGACTTCATCAACGGCGACGTCGCCACGCTCGGCGGCGCCAAGATCACGATCATGAGCAAGGACGGTCATGTGACGGTCGACGGCGCCAAGGTCGAGACCACCGATATCGAAGCGTCGAACGGGGTCGTGCACCTGATCGACACCGTGCTGACGCCGGCCCTCTCCCCGGCGCTCTGACCGGGCAATCCGCGCGCGGGGGCCGACAAGGCCCCCGCGGTTCGGCGGTCCGGCCTGGGAGATCGCGGCGGATCGATCTTCTTTGACAGAATATTGACACGCGTTCCTCCGACGCGGTTATGATCCCCGCAGGAGATCGCGCGCGGGGGTCATTTCGGCGCCCGCTATCCGGCGCGCGCTCCGCCGCCCGAGCATTTCGCTCGCGCGCGGTCCAAGTCGGAAGGAGCGGTCGACCATGGCCAAGGGCCAGAAACGCAGCAACAAGGAAATCAAGAAGCCGAAGCAGGACAAGGCGAAGTCGCAGCCTGCGTCGACGACGACGACACGCCTGGGCGAGTCGCAGGACCGGGCCAAGAACCTCAAGAAATAGCTAGCTTCGCGGCGTTTTGCCGGCTCAGCCGCCGATGTAGACCATCGGATCGAGCGGCTCGGTGCCCCGGAACACGTCGAACTGCAACTCCTGTCGGTCGCGCGGCGCGACCGACCCGATCACCTGGCCGGCGCTGACCCGTTCGCCCTTCTGCAGCGTCACGCCCGACAGCACCGAATAGGTGGTCATCAGATCGTCGGTGTGGCTGATCAGCACGATCGCCCCGGCCCCGCCGATCTCCTCCGAGATCAGCGCGACCTGGCCCTCGGCGGCGGCGCGAACCGGCGTTCCGACCGCGGCGGCGAAGCCGACGCCGCTCGGGTTCGCGGCGTTGAACGGCCGCGCGATCGCGCCACTGACCGGGGCTTGCAGACGGCCGCCCGGCGGCGTGCGGAATGCGCCGAGGTTCGGGCTCTCCGGGTTCTCACCCGGCGCGAGGTTCTCCGGCAGCGGCGTCGCGGCGATCGGCGGCGGTGTGACCGTAGTCCCCTGGCCCGGCTCGGTGTTGAGCGTGCTCGAGATCTGGTTGGCGCTGGAGACGATCGGGATCAGCAGCTCCTGGTTCGTCCGGATCGCCATGTCCGGTCCGAGGCCGTTCCATGACGCCAGCGCGGTCACCGTCACGCCATAGAGCCGGGCGATCGAGAACACCGTTTCGCCTGCCTCGACCCGGTGGCGGACCGGGTCGATCAGCGGGTCGGTCTGGCCGCCCTGGAACGGGGCCTGCGGCGGCGGCGCGGGCGCAGTGGCAGGCGCCGCGTCGATCGCCGCTGCGGCCGTCTCGGGGGTCCAGCCGGCGGCGTCGGCCGGCAGCGACCGCGGCACGCTGTCGGGCAGCACCACGACCTCGCCGCCGCGCAGCAGGTAGTCCGCCGGCAGGCCGTTCAGCCGCGCCAGCTCGTCCGGCGCGACCCCGACACGCGTGGCCAGCGTCGCGATCGTATCGCCGTTGCGCGCCACCGCGACCTGGTAGCGCGCATAGGTGATCACGCCGCGCGAGTCGGGGGAGGCGTTCGCGACCGCACTCGGCGACGGGCTGGGCGCGCTGCCGGCGCAGGCCGCCAGCGCGAGGCAGATGACCGCGGCAAACGCGGCGCGGCGGATCGGGAGGTCACGAAACATGATCATGTAGAAAACTATATCTTGCTCGCCGGGGCTAGTCCAACACATCCTGTGCGACACCCTCGACCAGCGGCACGAAGCGCACCGGCCCAAGATCGGTGTACTCCAGGCCGCGCTCGGTCTTTGCGATCTTCAGCAGCGTCTGCACGGCGTGGCTCTGCCCGACCGGCAGCACCATGATCCCGCCCGGGCGCAGTTGGTCGAGCAGCGGCTGCGGCGGATCCTCGGCAGCGGCGGTCAGGATGATCCGGTCGAACGGCGCCTGCTCGGGCAGCCCGAGCGAGCCGTCGCCGTGCACCACGGTGACCGTGTGCAGCCCGAGCCGCTCGATCAGCACGCGGGCGGCGCGGGCGAGGCGACGATGCCGCTCGATCGTATAGACGCGGCGCGCGAGCCGGGCGAGGATCGCCGCCTGATAGCCCGAGCCGGTCCCGATCTCCAGCACCTTGCAGCGCTTGGTGACATCCAGCGCCTGGGTCATCACCCCGACCACGCCGGGCTGGCTGATCGTCTGGCCGCAGGCGATCGGCAGCGGCGTGTCCTCGAGGGCGCGCTCGCGAAACACGCCTTCGATGAACTCCGCCCGCGGCGTGGCCTCCATCGCCTTCAGCACCTCCGGGCTGGTCACCCCGTGCGAGCGCAGCGCGAACACGAAGGCCATCTGACGCTCGGCCGCGTCCATCGCGTCAGCCCAGCGCCAGCGCCAGCGGCGCGACCAGGTCGTGCGCGGTCAGGTCGGCGCGCAGCGGCGTGACCGTGACGAAGCCGTCGTGGCACTCACGCGCGTCCGAGCCGGGCGGCGTGCCGGCGTTGCCGTGGCCGTGGGTCAGCCACAGGTATTTGCGCCCGTTCGGCGCGATCTGCGGCTGCACGCCGAACGTGGCCGAAGCGCGGCGGCCTTGCACGGTGGCGCGCCAGCCGCGCACTTCGCCGGCGGGCAGCGGCGGAAAATTGACGTTGAAGAAGACGCCGTAGGGCGCCGGACCCCAGGCCCCGCCCTCGATCAGCCGGCGGCAGACCGCGGCTCCCTCTGCGCGCGCCGCCTCGAACGGGTCGGCGGCGTCGCGGTTCGCCGGCCCGAAATACTGCGACAGCGCGATCGCGCGCAGGCCGTGCAGGGCGGCCTCCATCGCCCCGCCCACCGTCCCGGAATAGAGCGTGTCCTCGGCGACGTTGTGACCGCGGTTCACCCCTGACAGCACGAGGTCCGGCGGGTGGTCGCGCAGGATCTCGCCGATCGCCGCCAGCACGCAGTCGGCCGGCGAGCCCTCTACCGCGAAGCGACGCTCGCCCAGCCGCTCAAGCCGCATCGGGCGGATGTAAGAGATGCAATGTGCGACGCCCGACTGTTCGAACGCCGGCGCAACCACCCAGACGTCGGCATCGGGCCCGGCGAGTTCGGCGGCGATCGCCACGGCGACGTCGAGGCCGGGGGCGCTGATGCCGTCGTCGTTGGTGATCAGGATACGCATCGTCGACCCCCGTGCCACCTGCCCCTTCAGGGCGCGCCCGCAGGCGACGATCAACCCTTTTTCACAAGGCTGCCGGTGCTGTCAACGGATCGAAAACGGACAAGGAGCGATGGGCGATCCAGGTTCGCCGGACCCGCGGGCCCGGCGATAGCGCGGCTCAGGAGCCGGCCGATCCGTTCGGAACGATGATCGGCGCTTCGGCGGTCTGCGCCTTGCTGTAGCTCGCGCACTGCGCAGCGGCGGCGCCGGCGAAGCCGAGCACGACGAGGGCGGTGAACGCGGCGGAGAGTGTCTTCATGCGATGCGTCTCCTTCGGTTGGTTCGAGCACAAAATATTAGCACGCCGTGTCCCCGCGTCGACGCCATATTCTGTCGCAGGGGCGTCACATCCGGTTCCAGATGTCGATGTCGCGCACCGTGACGCCGCCCCAGACGATGAAGGCGCAGAGCGGCGCCCAGATCGCCAGCGTGATCACGGTCACCCAGACGAACTTGCGCCGCATCTGCGGGTCCGACGGGGCCGAGGCCGGCGTGCCCGGGACGACCTCGCCGGCCTCGTCCTGCGTCCGCAGTCCGATCGGCAGCATAACGAAAAGCGTGAGGAACCAGATGACCGCAAACATCACGATCGCCGCGGTGATGGTCATGCCTGCTCCAGTTCGACCAGCGTCCCGGCGAAATCCTTGGGATGCAGGAACAACACCGGCTTGCCGTGCGCCCCGATCTTCGGCTCGCCGTCGCCGAGCACCCGGGCGCCCTGCGCGCGCAGCCGGTCGCGCGCGGCCAGGATGTCGTCGACCTCGTAGCAGACGTGGTGGATGCCGCCCGCCGGGTTCTTCGCCAGGAACGCCGCGATCGGCGAGCCGTCGCCCAGCGGATGCAGCAGCTCGATCTTGGTGTTCGGCAGGTCGATGAACACCACCGTCACGCCGTGCGCCGGCTCGTCCTGCCGCGGCCGCACCGCCGCGCCGAGCGTGTCGCGATATTGCGCGACCGCGGCGTCGAGGTCGGGCACCGCGATCGCGACATGGTTGAGCCGGCCGATCATGCGGTGCTCCGGCGCCGCGGCGCCGCCCCGGCCGCGCGCGCCGCGCCGCGTGCGGCCATCCAGGCCTCCAGCGCCGCCGCCTCGTCCGCGCTCAGCCGCAGCCCCAGTTTCGAGCGCCGCCACAGCACGTCCTCGGCGCCGCGCGCCCACTCGCGGTCCATCAGCCAGACCACCTCGGCCTCGGTCAGGTCGTGGCCGAAGCCCCGACCGAGATCGGCTGGCGTGCGCGCCGCCCCGAGGATCTCGCGCGCCTCGGTGCCGTAGGCGCGTGTCAGCCGCAGCGCCCAGCGATTGTCGAGAAACGGGTAGGCGGTCATCAGCGCGCTGACCAGCCGCGGAACCTCGTCGTGGCGAAAGTCGCCGCCCGGCAGCGGCGCGCGCGCGGTCCAGGGTCCGCGCGGCGGCGTCAGATGCGGCGCGAGCTTCGCCAGCGCCGCCTCGGCCAGCCGCCGGTAGGTGGTGATCTTGCCGCCGAACACGTTCAGCAACGGCGCGTCGGCGGTGTCGAGCGACAGAACGTAGTCCCGCGTCGCCGCCGTCGCCGACTTCGCCCCGTCGTCGTAGAGCGGCCGCACCCCGGAATAGGTCCAGACCACGTCCTCCGCCGCGATCGGCGCCCGGAAGTATTCGCCGGCCGCCGCGCGCAGATAGTCTGCCTCCTCGGGCGTGCAGACGGCGGTCTCGGGCGGGCCGTCGTGGTCGCGGTCGGTGGTGCCGATCAGGGTGAAGTCGGTCTCGTAGGGGATCGCGAAGACGACGCGCCCGTCACCACCCTGGAAGATATAGGCGCGGTCGTGCTCGAACAGCTTCTTCGTGACGATGTGGCTGCCGCGCACCAGCCGCACCTTCTCGGTCGAGTTGATCTGCAGCACGCCGGCGATCACGTCGCCGACCCAGGGCCCGCCGGCGTTGACCAGCGCGCGCGCCGTCACCTCGCGCCGCGCGCCGCCCGGCCCCTCCAGCGTCACCCGCCAGCGTGCCGGCTCGCGCTCGGCCGAGACCACGCGGGTTCGGGTCAGGATCTCGGCGCCCCGCGCCGCCGCATCGCGGGCGTTTAGCGCCACCAGCCGGCTGTCCTCGACCCAGCAGTCGGAATACTCGAATGCCTTGGTGAAGCGCTCCTGCAGCGGCCTGCCCGCCGGGTCGCGCGTCAGGTCGAGGCTGCGGGTGGGCGGCAGGATCTTCCGCCCGCCGAGATGGTCGTAGATGAACAGCCCCAGCCGAACCAGCCAGCGCGGCCGCAAGCCGTCGTGGTGCGGCAGCACGAAGCGCAGCGGCCAGGCGATGTGCGGCATCGCGACCAGCAGCGTCTCGCGCTCGATCAGCGCCTCGCGCACCAGCCGGAACTCGTAGTATTCGAGGTAGCGCAGCCCGCCATGGAACAGCTTGGTCGAGGCCGACGAGGTCGCCTGCGCCAGGTCGCTCTGCTCGGCGAGCCCGACCTTCAGCCCGCGGCCGGCGGCGTCGCGGGCGATGCCGCAGCCGTTGACTCCGCCGCCGATGACGAAGAGATCGAAGTCGGGGCGGTCCTGCGCCATGCAGATCTCTCCTCGGATGCGGATCCGGCCACCACCGAGAAATGCGTCAGCCGGCGACCGCGGTCAAGGGCGCCCGGGTCGCGGCCAACTCGGTCGCGAGCCGCGCCGCTTCGACCGCACAGGGGACCAGCGCGGACTGATCCTCGGCCGGATAGAACCGCGCGCGCAGCGCCGTGGGCATCGGTCGCGGCCGGAACAGCGCCACGCGCGGCCCGATGCGCGCGGTTTCGCGCGCCCAGGACTGGACCAGCGCGTCCGCCGCCGCCTTGGTCGCGCCGTAGCTGCCGAAGAACGGCGCGCCGGCCCGATCGTCGGCGACCTGCACGAAGACGCCCGCCGGCGCCGCGCGCAGCAGCGGCGCGGTCATGACCACCAACCGCTGCGTACCGCGCAGGTTGACCTCCACGCTGGCGTCGAAGTCCTTCGCCGCGATCTGGTCCGCGGGCGTCAGCGGTGCTGCGTGCGCGGCGGCGTGGACCACCAGGTCGAGCCGCCCCCAGCGTTGGTGGATCGCGAGGCAGAGGCGCTGCAAACCGCCCTCGTCGGTGATCGACAGCGGCGCCAGCGTCGGCGCCGGCCCGCCCGCCGCCTCGATCGCATCGGCGAGATCCTCGAGCCCGCCGACGGTGCGCGCCATCGCGACCACCGTCGCGCCCGCCGCCCCCAGCGCCGCGGCGACCGCAAAGCCGAAGCCGCGGCTCGCCCCGGTGACCAGGGCGACGGTGGCCGCGCCCGGGGTCATTCCGCCGCGGCCGGGGCTTCGAAGCCGCGCTCGATCATGTCCGAAGGCCGCACCGGATAGTCGCCGGAGAAACAGGCGTCGCAGAACTGCGGCGCGGCCGCGTCGCGCCCGCCCGGGGCCCCGCAGGCGCGGTAGAGCCCGTCGAGCGAGACGAAACGCAGGCTGTCGACGCCCAGATGCGCCTCCATCTGCGCCTCGGTCATGTTGGCGGCGATCAGCTTGTCGCGCTCCGGGGTGTCGACGCCGTAGAAACACGGCCACATCGTCGGCGGCGAGGCGATGCGGAAATGCACCTCCGCCGCGCCCGCATCCACGACCATTTCGCGGATCTTCAGGCTGGTCGTGCCGCGCACCACGCTGTCGTCCACCAGCACCACCCGCTTGCCGGCGATCACCGCGCGGTTGACGTTCAGCTTCAGCCGCACACCCATGTTGCGGATCTGCTCGGTAGGCTCGATGAAGGTGCGGCCGACATACTGGTTGCGGATGATCCCCATCGCGTAGGGGATGCCCGACTGCTGGCTGTAGCCGATCGCCGCCGGCGTGCCGCTGTCGGGCACCGGGCAGACCAGATCGGCCTCGACCGGGGCCTCGCGCGCCAGCTCCATGCCGATCCGCCGCCGCGTCTCGTAGACCGAGGCGCCGCCGATCACGCTGTCGGGACGCGAGAAATAGACGTGCTCGAAGATGCAGAACCGCGGCTTGACCGGCTGGAACGGACGGAAGCTCTCGATCCGGCCGTGCTCGCAGATCACCATCTCGCCCGGCTCGACCTCGCGCAGGAACGCCGCGCCGATGATGTCGAGCGCGCAGGTCTCCGACGCCAGCACGAAGCCCTCGCCGACCCGGCCGAGCATCAGCGGCCGCACCCCGAGGGCGTCGCGCACCCCGATCAGTTTGGTCCGGGTCATCGCGACGATCGAGAACGCCCCCTCGACCCGGCGCAGCGCGTCCTTCATGCGTTCGGGAATGGTCTTCTGGATCGAGCGCGCCATCAGGTGGATGATGCATTCGGTGTCCGAGCCGGACTGGAAGATCGAGCCGCGCTCGATCAGCTCCTCGCGCAGGCTCAGCGCATTGGTCAGGTTGCCGTTGTGCGCGATCGCGCAACCACCCATGGCGAACTCGGCGAACAGCGGCTGCACGTCGCGGATCTGGGTCTGGCCCTTGGCCCCCGCCGTCGAATAGCGCACGTGCCCGATCGCCAGCGACCCTGGCAGCGTCTCCATCACCGCCGCGGAGGTGAAGTTGTCGCGCACGTAGCCGAATCGCCGCGCCGAAGAAAACCCCGCGGCCGGGGAATAGGCGACGATCCCGCCGGCCTCCTGACCGCGATGCTGCAGCGCATGCAGCCCCAGCGCCACGAACGTGGCCGCGTCCTGCACGCCCGCCACGCCGAAGATGCCGCACTCCTCATGCAGCCGATCGTCGTCGAACGGGTCGCCGAGCATAGGCATGGGTCTCCGCCGCAGATGCTCCAAGCTCATATAGCGACCGCGACGAGGGATGTCAGGCGCCCTCGCCCGGGTTTGTGCAGGCGCCCACCAGGCCCTCGTAGCGTTGCGCGATCCACTGCGGCGCGTCGTCCGGCAGAAGCGCCGAGAGCTGCGCCTCGACGCCCGCGAACAGCGCGCGGGTGTAGGAGGCGTCGATCACCGGCGCCCCGCCCTCGCCGCCGAGCACCCGGTCGTAGACGACGAAGCCGATCGCGATCAGCAAGACGCCGCGCGCCGCGCCGAACACGAGCCCGAAGCCCTGATCCAGCGGCCCGATCGCCGAATCCTGCACCGCCCCCGACAGCAGCGGCGTGAAGATCGACACGATCACGAGCGCCACCGCGAAGACCGCGACGAACCCCGTCAGCACCCCGAGCTCGCAGCTGCCGCCGATGACGTCGCGCAGCACCGGGATCTCGCGCATCAGCGGTTCGACCGTCGGAGCGAACGCGAACGCGGCGACCGCCGCGATGATCCAGCCGGCGATCGACAGGGTTTCGCGCACCAGCCCGCGCGACCAGGCGAGCACCGCCGAGACGATGATCAGCGCCAGCGCGACGCCGTCCACGATGTTGAAGCCGTCCATGCCCCGCGGCCCTATCCCTCGATCTCGCCGAAGCACTTCTCTATCAAGCCGGCCAAATCCGCAACCGGGCGGATCTCCAGCGGCGCCGGCCCCAGCGTGCGCAGTCCCGCCGGGGCGAAGGCCGCGCCGAACCCCAGCTTCGCCGCCTCGCGCAGCCGCGCGTCGCCCTGCGCGATCGGCCGCAGCGCGCCCGACAGCGACACCTCCCCGAACATCACCGCCTCCGCCGGCAGCGCCTTGCCCTGCCGCGCCGACAGCAGCGCCGCGGCCACCGCGAGGTCCGCCGCCGGCTCGGTGATGCGCAGGCCGCCCGCGACGTTGAGATAGACGTCGAGCCCCGCGAACCCCACCCCGCAGCGCGCCTCGAGCACCGCGAGCACCATCGCCAGCCTGCCGCCGTCCCAGCCGAGCACCGAGCGCCGCGGCGTCGCCAGCGGCGAAGGCGCGACCAGCGCCTGCACCTCGACCAGCACCGGCCGCGTTCCCTCGACGCCGGCGAACACCGCCGAGCCCGGCACGGCGCCCTCGCGCTCGCTCAGGAACAGCGCCGACGGGTTCGACACCTCCGCCAACCCCGCGCCGGTCATCTCGAACACGCCGATCTCGTCCGCCGGCCCGAAGCGGTTCTTGACCGCGCGCAGGATGCGGAACTGATGCCCGCGCTCGCCCTCGAAGTAGAGCACGGTGTCGACCATGTGCTCGACCACGCGGGGTCCTGCGATCTGGCCGTCCTTGGTGACGTGGCCGACCAGGATCACCGCCACCCCGCGGCGCTTCGCGAACCCGACCAGCTCGTGCGCCGTCGCGCGGACCTGGCTCACTGACCCCGGCGCGCTGTCGACGTGATCCACCCACATCGTCTGGATCGAATCGATCACCGCGAGATCCGGCCGCTCGGCCTCCAGCGTGGTCAGGATGTCGCGCAGATTGGTCTCCGCCGCCAGCCGCAGCGGCGCGTCCGCCAGCCCCAGCCGCCCCGCGCGCATCCGGATCTGCGCCGCCGCCTCCTCGCCCGAGACGTAGATCACCCCCGCGCCGCGCCGGGCATAGGCCGCCGCCGCCTGCAGCAGCAGCGTCGACTTGCCGATGCCGGGATCGCCGCCGACCAGGATCGCGCTCGCTGGCACCAGCCCGCCCCCCAGCACCCGGTCGAGCTCGGCGATCCCGCTCGCGCCGCGCGGCGTGACCGGGTCCGACGCGCCGAGGTCGCTCAGCTCCACCGCACGCCCGCGCGCCCGGCCCAGCGTCTTGCCCGCCGGACCGGCCGCGAGGCCCGCGTCCTCTACGATCGAATTCCACGCGCCGCAGGCCTCGCAGCGCCCGGCCCATTTGGAATGGGTCGCGCCGCAGGCGTTGCAGACGAAGGCCGCCGCCTTGCCCATCACCGCTTGCCCATCACTGGCCGCCCCGGGTCATCGGATCGCCGCGATCGGGCCGGTGGCGCGGCCGTGGATGAACTGCTCGACGTATGGATCGGCGCAGCCTGCCATGTCCTCGATCGCCCCCGCCCAGCGCACCTCGCCGCCATGCAGCATCGCGACGTGGTCGGCGACCGTGTGCACGGTGGTCATGTCGTGGGTGATCGTCACCGCCGTCGCGCCTATCTCCGAGACCAGCTCCCGGATCAGGTCGTTGATCACGCCGGCCATGATCGGGTCGAGCCCCGCGGTCGGCTCGTCGAAGAAGATCAGGCTCGGGTCGGTGGCGATGGCGCGCGCCAGCCCCACCCGTTTCTGCATCCCACCCGACAGTTCCGCCGGATAGAGATCCGCCACCTCCGGTCCCAGTCCCACCCGCCCGAGCGTCTCGAACGCGCGGGGCCGCGCGTCGTGGCGCGACAGCGGCGTGCGGCCCTGCAGCAGCCGAAAGCTCACGTTGCGCCACACCGGCAGGCTGTCGAACAGCGCCCCGCCCTGAAACAGCATGCCGAAATGCTTCAGGAACGCCCGGCGGTCGATCCGCTCGACCGGCGTCCCGTCGATCAGGATCGCGCCGCGGTCGGGCCGCATGATCCCAAGGATGCACTTCAGCGTCACCGACTTGCCGGTCCCCGAGCCGCCGATGATCACCAGGCTCTCGCCCGGCATCACCCGCAGGTTGACGCCCGCCAGCACCCGGTTGGCGCCGAAGGCCTTGTGCAAGTCGCGCAGCTCGATCCGCGGCACGGGCGCCATCAGAAGAACGCCTCGGTTAGCGCGTAGTTCGCGGCGAGGATCAGCACCGAGGCCGAGACCACCGCGTTGGTCGTCGCCTGGCCGACGCCCTGCGCCCCGCGCCCGGAGTTGTAGCCGTGGTAGCAGCCCATCAGCCCGAGGATGAAGCCGAACACCCCCGCCTTCACCAGCCCCGAGACCACGTCCATCGTTTCGAGGAAGTCGAGCGTGTTCTTGATGTAGTTGGCCGGGTTGAACCCCAGCCGCGCCACCCCGACGAAATACCCGCCCATCACCCCGATCACGTCGCCGATCAGCACCAGCACCGGCAGCGCCAGGGTCGCCGCCAGCACCCGCGGCAGCACCAAGTACTTCATCGGATCGGTCGACAGCGTGGTCAGCGCGTCGATCTGCTCGGTGACCCGCATGGTGCCGAGCTCCGCCGCGATCGACGACGACACTCGCCCCGCCACCATCAGCCCGCCCAGCACCGGCCCCAGCTCGCGAACGATGCCGATCGCCACGATCGAGGGCACCACGGTCTCGGCGTTGAACCGCGCCCCGCCGGCGTAGATCTGCAGCGCCAGCGCCCCGCCGGTGAACAGCGTCGTCAGCCCCACCACCGGCAGCGAAAAATACCCGATCCGGAGCAGCTGCCGGCCGAGTTCGCCGAAATAGAACGGCGGGCGTCCCAGCTGCGAGACCGTCCCGGCGGCGAACACCGCGATGCGGCCGGTGGCGGCCAGCAGGTCGCGCGCCGATCGGCCGATCGAGGCGAGCAGCCCCAGCAGGAGCGTGATCAGGGTCATTCACCGGATCCGGGCGGCGGCGCCGCGCCGCGATAGACCCGCTCGTAGCGCGCGCCGAGACTGGTCAGCACCTCGTAGCCGATCGTGCCGGCCGCCGCCGCAAGATCGTCGACCGTCTGCCGGGCATTCAGGATCTCCAGCGCCGCGGGAACCTCGCCCCGCAGGTCGGTGACATCGACGGTGATCAGATCCATCGACACCCGGCCGACCAGCGGGCAGGCGGTTTCGCCCGTCCAGAGCCGCACCCCGCCGCCGCCGAGCGCTCGGATCAGCCCGTCGGCGTAGCCCGCCCCGAGCGTCGCGATGCGCGAGGGCCGCGCCGCGGTCCAGGCGGCCCCATAACCGACGCTCTCGCCCGCCGCCACGTCGCGGACCTGGATCACCGGCAGCGCCAGCGTCACCACCGGCCGGGCGGCGGCGAACGGCAGCCCGCCATAGAGCCCGATGCCGGGCCGCGTCATGTCGAAATGGTACTGCCGGCCGAGCAGCACGCCGCCGGTGGCGGACAGGCTGCGCCGCGTCCCGGGCATCCGCGCCG
>JANOEW010000570.1:0-1751 GCA_031413475.1 Amaricoccus sp. | reverse complement strand
CAATCTTCAACCGTGGCCAGAGTGCTGTCCAGATCATCAAACGGTTCGATTCTCGTTCGTCGTCCCGGTCTTGCCGGCGAGGTCGCGTCGCTTGAGGGACAGCGCCCGCGTGGCCGTGCCGA
The DNA here is from genome assembly GCA_031413475.1 of Amaricoccus sp. Lineage (GTDB taxonomy): Bacteria > Pseudomonadota > Alphaproteobacteria > Rhodobacterales > Rhodobacteraceae > Amaricoccus. Next base: position 1,629 of record JANOEW010000570.1, on the reverse strand, counting down.
CGTTGATCACGTCCCGCAGGATCGACGTCATCAGGAACGCGTTGCGCGGATCGATCGCGCGTTCGGCATCGCCGCCGGCGGTCACCGGCGTCGCCGACGACAGCACGTTGCCGCGGGCGTCGACGATTTTCGCGATCAGGTAGGGCGAGACCCGGTAGCCGCCATTGGCGAAGACCGCGTACGCGCCCGCCATTTGCAGCGGCGTGGCGGCGCCGGCGCCGAGCCCCATCGTGAGGTAGGCCGGGTGCTGGCGCGGGTCGAAGCCGAAGCGGGCGAGCGAGTCTTGCGCGTACTGCGGCCCGATCGCCTGCAGGACGCGGACGGTGACCAGGTTCTTCGACTTGGCCAACGCCGTGCGCAGCCGCATCGGGCCCTCGAACTTGCTGTCGTAGTTCTTCGGCTCCCAGTCCTCGCCGCCGGCCTTCTCCGCGGGAACGAAGAACGGCGCGTCGTTGATGACGGTGGCCGGCGTGAACCCCTTGTCCAGCGCCGCGGAGTAGATGAAGGGCTTGAACGACGATCCCGGCTGCCGCTGCGCCTGCGTGACGTGGTTGAACTTGTTGCGCTCGAAGTCGAAGCCGCCCACCAGTGCGATGATCGCGCCGTCCGAGGGCCGCAGCGCCACGAACGCGGACTCGACCTGCGGGAGCTGGCTGATCGACCAGCGCCCCTTGTCGTCCTTGGCGAGCCGGACGATCGCGCCGCGGCGCAGTCGCTGGCCGGGCGGGACCTTGTCGGTCAGGCCGCGAGAGGCGAACTTGAGCCCGTCCGCCTCGACCCGGACCGCGTCGCCGTTGGCGATCAGCGCCCGCACCTCCGTGGGCGTCGCGGAGGTGACGACGGCCGTCACCAGGTGGTCGCTGTCCGGCGAGTCTTGGAAGACGCGCTCGAGCACCGCATCCGCTTCCGCCGGATCGTCGGGCAGCGCGACGAAGCCTTCGGGCCCGCGCCAGGCATGCCGCCGGTCGTAGTCGACGACGCCGCGGCGGACGGCCGCATGGGCGGCCGACTGGTCGGCGGCCCGGACGGTGGTCCAGACAGTGATGCCGCGGGTGTAGGCCTCCTCGCCGTAGGCATCGAAAACCACTTGCCGGGCCATCTCGGCGACGAACTCGGCTCGCGCAGGCGAGGCGTCGCGCAAGCCCTGCCGGACGACCAATGGCGCGTTTCGTGCTTGCTCCCACTCGGCGTCGGTCAGGAACTTGAGGTCGTGCATGCGACGAAGCACGTATTGCTGGCGGACCTTGGCGCGCTTGGGGTTGGTGACCGGGTTGTAGGCGGACGGCGCCTTGGGCAGGCCGGCGAGCATGGCGGCCTCGGCGGCGGAGACCTCCAGGAGCGGCTTGCCGAAATAGATCTGGGACGCGGCGGCGAAGCCGTAGGCGCGCTGGCCGAGGAAGATCTGGTTGAGATAGAGCTCTAGGATCTCGTCCTTGGACAGGCTGGCTTCGATCTTCCAGGCGAGCAGGACCTCGCGCAGCTTGCGGGTGACGGTCTTCTCCCGGGTGAGGAAGAAGTTCCGCGCGACCTGCATGGTGATGGTGCCGGCGCCTTGCTGCGAGCCGGAGGTCAGGTTGGTGAGGGCGGCGCGGACGATGGACAGGTAGTCGACGCCGCCGTGGGTGTAGA
>JANOEW010000569.1:0-5143 GCA_031413475.1 Amaricoccus sp. | reverse complement strand
CGTCGCGGCCAGGCCGTCGTCCAGCGCGTCCAGCGTCAGCGTCACCCGGCCGCCGCAGCATTGGCCGATCTCGGGGCCGAGCGGCACGACCAGCGTCTCCGACGTCCCCCCGCGACGCAGCAGCTGCCGCGCCCGGTCGATCGCCATGTATTCGAGCTGACCGCCGCCGATGGTGCCGGCGACCGCCGCGGGGCTCACCAGCATCCAGGTCCCCGGTCCCCGCGGGGCCGAGCCGATCACGCCGGCGACCTCGACCAGCACGGCGGGGTCCGGCGCGGCGAGCAGCGCGCGGTGGGCGTCGGACATCGGCTCAGCTCCCCGCCGCGGCGCGCAGCCGCTCGATCGTCATCAGCACCCGCTCAGGCGTCGCCGGCGTGTCCATGCGCGGCGCGATGCGGTAATCCGCGACCGAGGCCGCCGCCATCGACAGCGCCTCCAGCACCGAGATCGCCAGCATCAGCGGCGGCTCGCCCACGGCCTTGGAGCGCTTGATCGTCGGCTCGGCGTTTTCGGCCCAGTCGGCCAGGCGCACGTTGAAGATGCGCGGCCGGTCCGAGGCCAGCGGGATCTTGTAGGTCGAAGGCGCGTGGGTCCGCAGCCGGCCCGATGCGTCCCACCACAGCTCCTCGGTGGTCAGCCAGCCCATGCCCTGCACGAAGCCGCCCTCGATCTGGCCCAGGTCCAGCGCCGGACTCAGCGACCGCCCGACGTCGTGCAGGATGTCGACCCGGTCGACCTGGTTCTCGCCGGTCAGCGTGTCGACCGAGACCTCCGCCACGGCCGCGCCGTAGGCGAAGTAGTAGAACGGCCGGCCCTTGCCCGCCGACCGGTCCCAGTGAATCTTCGGTGTCTTGTAAAAGCCCGCCGCCGACAGCTGCACCCGCGCCTGGTAGGCGAGCCGCACCAGCTCGGGAAACGGGATCGCCCGGTCGTCGACTATCACGTGGTTCGGCACGAAGCGCACCGACGCGGGCTTGGTCTGCCAGTGCTCCGCCGCGAAGGCGACCAGCCGCTCCTTGATCTGGCGCGCCGCGTCGGCCGCCGCCATCCCGTTCAAATCGGTCCCCGACGAGGCCGCGGTGGCCGAGGTGTTCGGCACCTTGCCCGTCGAGGTCGCGGTCACCTTGATGCGGTCGAGGTCGATCTGGAACGCCTCCGCCAGCACCTGCGCCACCTTGGTGTGCAGCCCCTGGCCCATCTCGGTCCCGCCGTGGTTCAGCGCCACCGAGCCGTCGGTGTAGACATGCACCAGCGCGCCCGCTTGATTGTACCAGGTCGCCGTGAAGCTGATGCCGAACTTCACCGGCGTCAGCGCGATGCCCTTGCGGATCACCGGGCTCGTCGCGTTGTAGGCGAGGATCGCCGCCCGCCGCGCCTGGTAGTCAGACGACGCCTCCAGCTCGTCGACGATCCGGCTGATTACGTTGTCCTCGACGATCTGGTGATAGGGCGTCACGTCCCGACCCGCGCCGCCGTAGAAGTTCGCCCGCCGAACCTCCAGCGGATCGCGTCCCAGCGCATAGGCGATGTCCTCGATGATGCGTTCGGCGGCCACCATGCCCTGCGGCCCGCCGAAGCCGCGGAACGCGGTGTTCGAGACGGTGTTGGTCTTCACCGGCTTCGAGACCAGCCGGACGTGCGGATAGAAATAGCAATTGTCGGCGTGAAACAGCGCCCGGTCGGTGACCGGGCCGGACAGGTCGGCCGAAAAGCCGCACCGCGCCGCGAAGCCGCCCTCGACGGCCTTGATGCGGCCCTCGTCGTCGAAGCCGACGACGTAGTCGACCAGAAAGTCGTGCCGCTTGCCGGTCGCGGCCATGTCGTCGTCGCGGTCGGGGCGGATCTTGACCGCACGCCCGTATTTCTTCGCGGCCAGCGCGGCGACGGCGGCGAACAGGTTCGACTGCGTCTCCTTTCCGCCGAAAGCCCCGCCCATCCGTCGGATGTTCACCGTCACCGCGTTGCTCGACAGGCCGAGCACATGCGCGACCATGTGCTGGACCTCGCTGGGGTGCTGCGTCGAGGAATAGACGATCACGTCGTCGTCCTCGCCGGGGATCGCCAGCGCGATCTGGCCCTCGAGGTAGAAATGATCCTGCCCGCCGATCCGCATCTGTCCGGTCAGCCGCCGGGGGCTGCCCACCATCGCCCGCGCCACGTCGCCCCGTTCGAGCTTCAGCGGATCGACCACCAGCGGATACCCCGCCGCCATCGCCTCGGCGACATCGACCGCGTGGGGCAAGTCGGCATATGTGACCTGCGCCAGGACCGCCGCGCGGCGGGCGGCGTCGCGGCTCTCGGCGATCACCGCGAACATCGGCTGGCCGTGGAACTCGACCGTGCCGGTCGCGAACACCGGGTCGTCGTGCCGCCCGACCGGGCTCACGTCATTATGGCCCGGAATGTCCGCCGCCGTCAGCACGCCGACCACGCCCGGCCCCGCGGCGACCGCGCTCAGGTCCATCCCGAGAATCCGCGCATGCGCGCGCTCCGACAGCCCGAGGCAGGCATGCAGCAGTCCGGCCGGCTCGGGCATGTCGTCGATGAATTCCGCCGCGCCGGTGACGTGCTTCGCGCCGCTCTCATGGGCGAGCGACGCATGGGCCCCGCCGCGGATCGCCTCGATGCCGGCCTCGATCGGGGTCGCCGTCTCGGGGGTGCGCATGTTCATCGGACCCTCCCTCGGATCGCCTCGGCGCGCGGCCGGTCGAGCCGCAGGTCGCCCGCGGCCCCGCCGGTCTTCAGCCAGAACCGCCAGATCAGGTTCTTCGCCACCAGCATGCGATACGCCGCCGAAGCGCGCCAGTCGTCGAGCGGGGTGAAGTCGGCCCCGAGCGCCGCCATCGCCGCGCGCGCCGCCGCGGCGGACCAGACCTGACCACGCAGCGCGGCCTCGGCGGCCGCGGCGCGCTTCGGCGTGCCGGCCATGCCGCCGAAGGCGATGCGGACGTCGGTCACGCGCTCGCCCTCGCGGATCAGCCGGATCGCGACGCAGACCGTGGTGATGTCCTCGTCGAGCCGCTTGCTGATCTTGTAGCAGGCGAGCGCCGCGTCCGCCGGCAGGGCCGGGACGAACACGCTCTCCACGAATTCAACGGCCTGTCGGTCCTGCTTGCCGTAAGTGACGAAGAAATCCTCCAGCGCCATCTCGCGCTGCCCGTCGGGTCCGCGCAGCCGCAGCCGCGCCCCGAGCGCGATCAGCGCCGGCGCCGTGTCGCCGATCGGCGAGCCGTTGGCGATGTTGCCGCCGATGGTGCCCATGTTGCGCACCTGCTCGCCGCCGATCCGGTCCCACAGCTCCACCAGCGCGGGATAGCGCCGGGCGATCACGCCGTAAGCCTGGGAATAGCTCACGCCCGCGCCGAAGCTCACCCCGGCCTCGGTCTCCTCGATCCGGCGCAGTTCCGCCAGATGCCCGACGAAGATCAACGGCCCGATCGGGCGCAGGAACTTGGTCACCCACAGGCCCACGTCCGTCGCCCCCGCGACGATAGTGGCCTCGGGATGCTCGGCGCGCAGCGCCGCCAGATCCTCGACGTCCGCTGGCAGGATCAGTGCCTCGCGCCCGGTCCCCAGCACGACCCGGGCCCCGTCGCGCAGGGCCTCGAGCGTCGCCGTGACCCGCGCCCGCTCGGCGACCAGCGGATCGTTCGCCGGATCGGCGCGCGCGGCGGCCTGCGCCGCGCGCACGATCGGCGCATAGCCGGTGCACCGGCACAGGTTCCCCTGCAGCGCCTTCTCGATCTGCGCCAAGCTCGCGTCCGGCGCGCGCATCCACAGCGCGTAGAGCGACATGACGATCCCCGGCGTGCAGAAGCCGCATTGCGAGCCGTGGTGCTCGACCAGCGCCGCCTGCACCGGATGCAGCGCGCCCCCCGCCGCCAGCGCCTCGACGGTGACCACGTGGCAGCCGTCGAGCGAGCCGACGAAGCGGATGCAGGCATTGACGCCCTCGTAGACCAGGCCGTCCGGGGTCAGCCGGCCCACCAGCACGGTGCAGGCGCCGCAGTCGCCCTCGGCGCAGCCCTCCTTGGTCCCGGTCAGCCGGCGCTCGAGGCGCAGCCAGTCGAGCAGCGTCAGCGTCGGCGCGCAGGCCGCCAGCTCGACTGCCTGCCCGTTGAGCACGAAGCGGAGCACGTGCCGTTCAGCGGGCATCGGCTACGCCTCCGACCGGGCGGGGTCGGCCTGCGGTGATCTCGATCATGCGCGCCCCCCCGGAATGGCGTCCGTCTTGCCCCTATTCTGCGCCAGGACCTGACGTTACGGAAGCCGGCTGCATCCGAATGCACCTTCAAACCGCGGAAGGGTAATCGGACGCTGGCGAAGCGGCGTTGCAGGGCGCTCGGGCCGGACCGCTGGCGATGGCCGGGGCGCGCTGGATCGGCTGCGTTGAAGCCGGATCGGCTGCCGCAAAATCGTGCAAGGGCGCGCCCCGAAGTCTCCAAGCGAGAGCTTGCTGCGCTCCTCCGCAACGATGCAAGCCTGATCGTCATCGGGCGCCCGGCGCTGCCGCGACTGCCCGCAGAACCGGCTCGGCGCGGCAGGTTTGCCTGCGGAACAAGCAAACCCGTCGGTCGGAGGGTCGGAAGGCGGGGCCGGTTGCCGGCCCCGCCGATCGGTGTCGCCGCTACTGGAGCAGCGCCTCCATCGGCACCGGCTCGGCGATCGTCCAGCTGTCGACCACGCCGGGTTTGCCGCCATCCACCTTGACGATGTGATAGCGCGCCTGGTTCTGGTGGTGCAGCTCGGAGGTGAAGGTGCGCGGCCCGAACAGCGTCGGCTCCGCGTTCATCTTCTCCAACTCCGCAACCACCGCTGCGGCCTCGGTCGTGCCCGCCCGCTCGACCGCCTTGGCCCAGACGTCGATCATCACGTAGCCGGGGTAGACGTATTGCGACGACGGCCGCGCGCCGAACTTCGCCTCGAAGGCCACGTTGAACGCCTCCACCGCCGGGTTGGGGTCGTCGCCGTAGATCGAGCCCTGCACCGGGATGTAGAAGTCCGACAGCCCCGGCACCGCGTCCATCCAGTAGCTGCCGTCGACGCCCGAGCCGTTGAGGATCGGGATGGTTATCCCCGCGTCCCTGATCTGCTTGATCGCCGAGACCACGCCCGGCATCATCGAGCACAGCATGATCGCGTC
>JANOEW010000568.1:0-2035 GCA_031413475.1 Amaricoccus sp. | reverse complement strand
CGCGCTCGGCCACGAGATGGCGGGGGTGTTCGCCACCGACGACAAGTTGGCGGCGGACTTTCTCGCCGCCGCCGCGACCGAGGACGAAGGCGCTTGGCGGCTGCCGCTCGCGCCCGCCTACGACAAGCTGATCAAGAGCCGCCTCGCCGACGTGGCCAACGTCGGCGGCCGTCCCGCCGGCGCGGTGACGGCGGCGCAGTTCCTCAAGCGCTTCGTCAAGGACGGCGTGCCGTGGATCCATCTCGACATAGCCGGCGTGGCGCTGATGCCCCGCGAAACCGAGCTTGCCCCGAAAGGCGCGAGCGGCTGGGGCGTGCGTGCGCTCGACCGGCTGATCCGGACCCGCTTCGAGGGCTGAGCTTGCCCGAGGTTCTGTTCTACCGCCTGAGCGCGTCGCCGCTCGAGGCGACCTTGCCGGATCTGCTGGAGAAGTCGCTCGCGCGCGACTGGCGGGTGCTGGTCCGCGTCGGGGACCAGGCGGGGCTCGGCTTCCTCGACGACCGGCTCTGGACCTTCCGCGACGACGCCTTCCTGCCCCACGGCACCGCCGCCGGGGCGCACCCGGCGCGCCAGCCGATCCTGCTGACCTGCGGACGCGAGAACCTCAACGCCGCCCAGGTGCTGATGCTCGTCATGGGCGCCCGCGCCGAAATCGAGGAGATGGCCGGCTTCGAGCGGGTCTGCCTGCTCTTCGACGACGCCGACGCGGCGGCGGTCGAGACCGCCCGCGCCGACTGGCGCGCAGTGGTCGCCGCCGGCCTGCCCGCACGCTATTGGGCGCAGGAGGGCGGGCGATGGGTTCAGAAGGCCGCCGGATAACGCGTTAACCATTTTTATTAGCAATATCAGGTAATTGCTGCGTGTCCAATCTCGGACAGGCCGCGATCAGCCCGCGGTGAACGCCGCGATCGTCGCGCCGGTCGCCGTTTGGAGGCGCGTAGGGTCGACCGAGAACACATGATTCGGCGTGCCTGCCGCAGCCCAGATCACCGCATGGCGCAGCAGGTCCGGGTCCATCCACGTCTCGATCGGGTTCAGATGCCCGATCGGCGCGACGCCCCCGATCGCAAAGCCGGTATGGGCCCTGATGCTCGCCGCGTCCGCTTTCTCCAGCGCCGCGCCCGCCAGCCCCGCCGCCTTGACCGGATCGACCCGGCTCGCGCCCGCGGTCAGGAACAACACATGCCGGTCCGAGTCCGCGACCCGGAACACGATCGACTTGATGATCTGGTCGATCGCGCAGCTGCAGGCCCGCGCGGCCTCCTCCGCGGTCCGCGTCCCCTCGGCGAGCATCACCACCTCGATCCCGAGGCCGAGCCGCTCCGCCTCGGCCAGCACCCGCTGGACCGAAGCGCTGACCGGCGCTTCAGCGATTCTCGACATCCACGTAATCGCGGTAGGTCGCCCCAGTGTAGAGCTGCCGCGGCCGCCCGATCTTCAGCTCGGGATCCTGCAGCATTTCCTTCCACTGGCTGATCCAGCCCACCGTGCGCGCCAGCGCGAAGATCGGCGTGAACATCGACGTCGGAAAGCCGATCGCATCCAGGATGATGCCCGAATAGAAGTCCACGTTCGGGTAGAGCTTCTTCTCGATGAAATACGCGTCCTCAAGCGCGATCCGCTCCAGCTCCTTCGCCACCTGCAACGTCGGGTTGTTCTCGACCCCGAGCAGCCCCAGCACCTCGTCCGCCGACTGCTTCATCACCTTCGCGCGCGGGTCGAAGTTCTTGTAGACCCGGTGCCCGAAGCCCATCAGCCGGAACGGGTCGCTCTTGTCCTTGGTAATGATGGAAGTTGCCTCAGCTCAGGGGACACTGGTTTATATTAACGGCAAGGAAAAACGCTTCACCACAGCTGAAGTAAAAGGTGAATTCATTGTATATCAGCCAGAAGGGACCCAAAAACCTTCCAACAGAAAAGCTGATTTGTACAATGTTTTTTCAATTTTAAAGGATGACGGGACTGAACAAGTGGTCTACAACCCCGATACTGCAGATGGTGACCCTACAGTTTTGGAAGTGAGGGATTATATTTT
>JANOEW010000567.1:0-2665 GCA_031413475.1 Amaricoccus sp. | reverse complement strand
ACCAGGCCGCGGTCGACGCGATGCGGACCCAGCTCAACCTCTCGATATCAAGGGCGTGGTGGTGATCGGCGAGGGCGAACGCGACGAGGCGCCGATGCTCTACATCGGCGAGGAGGTCGGCACCGGCAACGGCCCTGGCGTCGACATCGCGCTCGACCCGCTGGAAGGCACCACGCTGACCGCGAAGGACATGCCGAACGCGCTGGCGGTGATCGCCATGGGGCCGCGCGGCTCGATGCTGCACGCGCCGGACGTCTACATGGACAAGCTCGCGATCGGGCCGGGATATCCGCCGGGCGTCGTCACGCTCGACATGACGCCGACCGAGCGGATCCGCGCGCTGGCCCGGGCCAAGGGGACCGGGCCGGATTCGGTGATGGTCTGCGTGCTGGAGCGGCCGCGCCACGAGGCGCTGATCGCCGAGATCCGCGCGACCGGCGCGCGCATCCGGCTGATCACCGACGGCGACGTGGCGGGCGTGATCCACTGCGCCGAACCCGAGAAGACCGGCATCGACATGTACATGGGCACCGGCGGCGCGCCCGAGGGCGTGCTGGCGGCGGCGGCGCTGAAGTGCATGGGCGGGCAGATGTTGGGCCGGCTGCTATTTCGCAACGACGACGAGCGCGAGCGGGCGCGCAAGCACGGCGTCGAGGACCTCGACCGGGTCTATACCCGCGACGAGATGGTGACCCAGGACGTGATCTTCGCCGCCACCGGCGTCACCGACGGCTCGGTGGTGCGCGGCGCGCGCCGCGACGGCGAATGGCTCGAGACCGAGACCATCCTGATGCGCTCCAAGACCGGCTCGCTGCGCCGGCTCACCTACCGCCAGCGCAACCAGTGACGCAGCGCAGCCGGCGCCGGGGGCCGGTCGTCTTCATGGCGGTCTGGCTGGTGCTCTGGACCGCCGGCATCCTGGTCGTGCTGTGGCTGCTCGGCGCCGCCGCGCTGCGCGGCGATCTCGGGGCGGCGCCGTTCCTGCTGCTCTGGCTCGGCTTCGCCAGCCTCGGGCTCTACGCCGGGCTGCGGCGGCTCCAGGCGCTGCCGGGGCTGGGGCGGCCGCCGGCCGGTCCGCGCCCGCCCGATCCGGCGCGGCACGACTGGCGCGACGTTCTGCCGACACGCGGCGATGGCTGAGCCGGCCGTCGCGTCGCAGCCGTCGGCCTTCCTCGGCGTCGAGCGTTCCGCCACCGGCCGCCGCTGGGAAGGCCCGGGGCCGGCCGAGATCCGGCTCGGGCAGGCCGTCGCGCAGGCCTGCGACCGGCCCGAACTGATCGGGCGCATCCTCGCCGTTCGCGGCGTGGCCCCGCACGAGGCGCGGGCGTATCTTGCGCCCAGCCTGCGCGACCTGATGCCAGATCCGTCGCGGCTGCGCGACATGGACGCCGCCGCCGGGCGGCTGCACGCCGCCGTCCGGCGCGGCGAGCGCATCGCGGTCTTCGCCGACTACGACGTCGACGGCGGCGCTTCCGCCGCGCTGTTGCTGACCTGGCTGCGCGCGCTGGGGCGGGGCGCCACGCTCTACGTGCCCGACCGGATCGACGAAGGCTATGGGCCGAACGAACCGGCGATGGCGGCGCTCGGGGCTTCGCACGACCTGATCGTCTGCGTCGACTGCGGCACGCTCAGCCACGGGCCGATCGCGGCGGCGGGCTGCGACGTGATCGTGCTCGACCACCACCTCGGCGGCGACACCCTGCCGGCCTGCGTCGCGGTGGTGAACCCCAACCGCCGGGACGAGAGCGGCGATCTCGGCCATCTCTGCGCCGCCGGGGTGGTGTTCCTGGCGCTGGTGGCGGTCAACCGGCTGCTGCGGGCCGACGGCGCGGCCGGGCCGGATCTGCTCGGCCTCGTCGATCTGGTTGCGCTCGCCACGGTGGCGGACGTGGCCCCGCTGGTTGGGCTCAATCGCGCCTTCGTGCGCCAGGGGCTCGCGGTTATGGCCGGCGGCCTGCGGCCCGGGCTGGCGGCGCTGGCCGAGGTCGCGGGGCTGACGGCGGCCCCGACCGTCCATAGCCTTGGCTTCGCGCTCGGACCGCGGATCAACGCCGGCGGGCGCATCGGCGCGGCGGACCTCGGGGCGCGGCTGCTCGCCACTGCCGACCCGCACGAGGCGGCGGCGCTCGCCGAACGGCTGCACCGGCTGAACGCCGAGCGGCGCGAGATCGAGGCGGCCGTGCTGGAGCGCGTCCGCGCGGTGGCCGAAGCGAACGGCGTCGAGGGGCCGCTGGTCTGGGCCGCGGGCGAGGGCTGGCACCCGGGCGTGGTCGGCATCGTCGCGGCGCGCCTGAAGGAGGCGTTCGGCCGGCCGGCGGTGGTGATCGGCTTCGACGGCGCCGCGGGCAAGGGCTCGGGCCGGTCGGTCGCGGGCGTCGACCTCGGCGCGGCAGTCGCGCGGCTGATGGCGGAGGGGCTGATCGACAAGGGCGGCGGGCATCGCATGGCCGCGGGGCTCAGCCTCGGCCGCGGCCAGCTTGCGCCGGCTATGGCGCGGCTCGGCGATCTGCTGGCGCGCCAGGGCGCCGGGGCGGCGCCGGCCCGGACGCTGCGGATCGACGGCCTGGTCGCGCCCGCCGCGGCGACCGTCGAGCTGGCGGCCGCGGCTGTCGAACGACATGCGCTTCTGGGTCGATGGATCGAACCCTGCCAGGCACCGAACGTT
>JANOEW010000566.1:0-7873 GCA_031413475.1 Amaricoccus sp. | reverse complement strand
GCTGCTGCTGCTGACCGACGTGTCCGGCGTGAAGGACGCGACGGGCGCGGTGCTGACGCAGCTGAGCTCGACCGAGGTGCGGGCGCTGACCGCCTCGGGGGTGATCGCCGGCGGCATGATCCCGAAGACCGCGACCGCGCTGGCCGCGGTCGAGGGCGGGGTGCGGGCGGCGGTGATCCTCGACGGTCGGGCGCCGCACGCGGTGCTGCTCGAGCTGTTCACCGCGCACGGGGCCGGCACGCTGATCCGGCGCGCGGTCCCGCCGGGCTGAGCCGTGACTGAACCGTTCGGGCGGGCTTTCGCGGCGCGCCGATCCGTGGCACTGAGGCGACATGCGCCGGCTGATCCTCATGCGTCATGCGAAATCGAGCTGGGCCGATCCCGGCCAAGCCGACGTCGATCGGCCGCTGAACGGCCGCGGCCGGCGCGACGCGGCGGCGGTGGGCAGGTGGCTGGCCGAGCAGGACATCGTGCCGGACGCGGCGCTGGTCTCGATCTCGACGCGGACGCGGGAGACCTGGGCGGGGCTGGGACCGGCCTTCGCGGCCGTGCCGATGACGCCGGTCGAGGCGCTGTATCACGCCGGGCCGAAGCCGCTGCTGGCGACGCTGCGCGCGGCGCCGGACGTGGCGGTCGTGCTGATCCTGGCGCACCACCCCGGCATCGCCGAGTTCGCCCGGGGCCTGCTCGGCGACGTGCCCGAGCATCCGGGGCTGGAGAAGTTCCCGACCGCCGCCACGGCGGTGATCGACTTCGACATCGCGACCTGGGCCGCGGTCGACTGGCGGCAGGGCGGGCTCGCGAAGTTCGTCACGCCGAAGGAGCTCGCCTGACGCCCAGCACCCGCCAGCCGTTGCACGTTGCAACCCATGCTAACCTGCTGATACAAAAATCAAAAAGAATTAACAGGCCAGTTATCCACAGGCACGGCGCATTCTGGGCTCGCCAGGAACCGGACCGCGTCTGCGCGATCTTCTCCCCGACTCGTCGCGCTACGCCAGGCGCCGGTCCCTCGCCTGGAGGCGACGGGCGTAGCGGGTGAGCGGGTAGCAGAGCGCAAAGAAGATCAGGGCGACGAAGCCGTAGACCTTGAACGGCTCGAAGGTGGCGTTGTTGATCGCATTGGCGGTGCGCAGCAGCTCGGGAAAGCCGATGATCGAGGTGAGCGCGGTGCTCTTGATCAGCTGGACGAGGAAGCCGACCATCGGCGCGCGGGTGATCACGAAGGCCTGCGGCAGGATCACCAGCCGCAGTTGCTGCACCTGCGAGAGCCCGAGGCTGGCGCCGGCGTCCCACTGGCCGCGCGGCATGGCGTCGACGCCGCTGCGCCAGATCTCGGCGAGATAGGCGCTGGCGAAGAAGGTGAGGCCGAGCGCCGCGGCGGTCCAGGGCTCGATGCGCAGCCCGAGCGCCGGCAGGCCGAAGAACATCAGGAACAGCTGCATCAGGAGCGGGGTGCCCTGGAACAGCACGATGTAGCCCTTGGCGAAGGTGTGCAGCGCCGGGCGGCTGGAGATGCGCAGGACCAGGATCAGCACGCCGACCGACGCGCCGCCGGCGAAGGCGACCAGCGACAGCAGCGCGGTCCAGCGCGTAGCGAGCAGCAGGTTGCGCAGGATGTCCCAGAGGGTGAACTCGATCATGCGCCGTCCACCGCCAGCGTGCGCCGGCCGACCCAGATGAGCGCGCGGCGGACGCCGATCGACAGGCCGAGATAGACGAGCGTCACCACGAAATAGGTCTCGAAGGCGCGGAAGGTGCGGGCCTGCAGCATGTCCGCCTCGAACGTGAGTTCGGGCACCGCGATCTGCGAGACGACCGCGCTTTCGAGCATCATGATGACGATCTGGCTGGTCAGCGCGGGGAAGATGATCTTGAGCGCCTGGGGCAGCACGACGCGAATGAACACCTGGGCGGGGCGCAGGCCGAGCGCGCGGGCGGCCTCGCGCTGGCCAGGGGACACCGCGTCGAGGCCGGCGCCGACGATCTCGGTGGTGTAGGCGGCCATGTTGAGCGTCATCGCGAGGATGGCCGCGGCGAGCGGATCGAGGCGGATGCCGATGCCGGGCAGGCCGAAGTAGATGAAGAACAGCTGCACCAGGAACGGCGTGTTGCGGATCAGCTCGACGTAGCCGGTGATCGCGGCGGCGAGCCAGCCCACGCCGCTGCGCTGGCCGGCGGCGGCGAGGATGCTGATCAGCGTCCCGGCAACGGTGGTGACTGCGATGAGCGTCAGCGTCATCGCGGCGCCGCTGAGGATGGCCCCGGTCGCGGCCTGCAGCCAGCCGAACGCCGGGGCGTCCATGCGGTCAGTCCTGGAGGTTGGCCGGATCCAGCGGGGTGTTGAGCCAGGCCTCGGAGGCGGCGCTCAGCCGGCCGTCCGCGAGCATGGCGGCGATCGCGGCGTCCACCGCGGCCTTGAGCGCGGGTTCGTCCTTGGCCAGAGCGATGTGCGAGGGCGAGGTCAGCAGCTGGAACTTCTGCTCGGGCGCAAGCTCCTCCTGGCTGGCGAGGACCTGGGCGCCGACGTCGTTGCCCACCACCATCAGGTCGGTCTGGCCGGAGATGAACGCCTGGATCACCGCGCTGTAGTTGTCAAAACGCATGACCTCGGCCGAGGCCGGGGCGGCTTCGGTCAGAGAGGTGTCTTCGAGGGTGCCGCGGTTCACCGCGATGGATTTGTCGGCGAGGTCGTCGGGGCCGGCGACGGTCAGCGCGGCCGGGCCGATCACGGCGATGTAGTAGGGCGCGTAGGCGGCGGCATAGTCGATGACCTGGGCGCGTTCGTCGCTGTAGCCGACGCTCATCAGGATGTCGACGCGGCCGTCCTCGAGGTAGGGAATGCGGTTCTGACCGGTCACCGAGACGAGGTTGAGCGTCACGCCTAGGCTCTCGGCGATCGCGGTGGCGACGTCCACGTCGTAGCCCTGGAGGGTGAGGTCGGTGGTGGCCGAGGCGAACGGCGGGAAGTCGGAGAACACTCCGACGTTGATGACGCCGGCGGCCTTGATGTCCTCGAGCGCGTCGGCGTTGGCAGGGGCCGGGGCGAGGGCCGCGGCCCCCAGCAGCAGCAGCGCGGACAGGGTCTGTGTGATCGGGCGCGGCATGGCGCATCTCCTCTGGGGGAAAGGGGAATTCTGCAAGCTCTGGCAAAGAGTTGCAAGACCGAAACATACAGACCGCTACTTCACCTGCCAGTGCTCTGGTCCATCGGGCTTCAGCAATCCTTTCGTTCTCAGAGCATTGGCACAGCTCGTTGCAGTGTGATGCCAATTGTTCGCGTAAGACGACGTCGCGAGGTCCAACGAGTAGAGACTGCCAATCTCCTTCAACACGGAATCTCGCGTCGCTGACGATCCTTGCTTTCTTGAGACTTCAATAGTCCATTTTTTGATCGTGCCTCTGTCCAGAATCATCAATGCCCGAGGATCTGGCTCAGGAACAGCTTGGTCCGCTCGGACTGTGGGTTGTTGAAGAACTCCTTCGGCGCGTTCTGTTCGACGATCTGGCCCTGGTCCATGAAGATCACCCGGTTCGCGACGGCCTGGGCAAAGCCCATCTCGTGGGTGACGCAGATCATCGTCATGCCTTCGGTGGCGAGGGCGATCATGGTGTCGAGCACCTCCTTGATCATCTCGGGGTCGAGCGCGGAGGTGGGCTCGTCGAACAGCATGATCTTGGGCTTCATGCACAGCGAGCGGGCGATCGCGACGCGCTGCTGCTGACCGCCGGACAACTGGCCGGGATACTTGTGCGCCTGTTCGGGGATCTTCACCTTCTGCAGGAAGTACATCGCCGTTTCCTCGGCTTCTTTCTTCGGCACCTTGCGGACCCAGATCGGCGCTAGCGTCAGGTTTTCAAGGATCGTGAGATGCGGGAAGAGGTTGAAGTGCTGAAACACCATCCCGACCTCGGAGCGGACCTTGTCGATGTTCTTCAGGTCCGAGGTCAGTTCGACGCCGTCGACGACGATCTTGCCCTTCTGGTGCTCCTCGAGCCGGTTGACGCAGCGGATCAGCGTCGACTTGCCCGAGCCCGAGGGGCCGCAGACGACGATGCGCTCGCCCTTGTAGACGGTCAGGTCGATGTCGCGCAGCACGTGGAACTGGCCATACCACTTGTTCATGCCGACGATCTCGATGGCGAGCTCGTCGGAGACCTTGAGCGCCTTGGGATCGACGTGCAGCAGCTCGTCGGCAGTCACGGGATGGGCTTCGCTCATGGCGCTCCTCCTCAGCGGTGATCGGTGCGGAGCTTGCGCTCCAGGTATTTCGAGTAGGTCCCCATGCCGTAGCAGCACAGGAAGAAGATCAGCGCGACGAAGCCGTAGAGCTCCCAGACGATGCCGTTCCAGTTGGAATCGGCGCGGATCGCGGTGATCAGGCCAATCGGGTCGAGCAGCGCGATGATCGCGACCAGGGTCGTGTCCTTGAACAGTCCGATGAAGTTGTTGACGATGTTCGGGATCGAGACCTTGAGCGCCTGCGGCATGATGATCAGCCGCATCGACTTCCAGTAGTCGAGCCCGAGCGCGTCGGCCGCTTCGTACTGGCCGCGCGGCAGAGCCGCGAGGCCGCCGCGTATGGTCTCGGCCATGTAGGCGGCCGAGAACAGCGTCACCATGATGATCACCCGCAGGATGATGTCGAAGTTGGTGCCCGGCGGCAGAAAGATGTTGAGCAGGAACGAGGCGACCAGCAGCAGCGTGATCAGCGGCACGCCGCGGATGAACTCGATGAAGCCGACCGACAGCGTCTTGACGATGAACATGCGCGAGCGCCGGCCGAGCGCGAGCAGGACGCCGAGCGGCAGCGAGAAGGCGATGCCGGTGATCCCGATCACCATCGACAGCATGAAGCCGCCGAACTGCTTGGAGTCGACCGGGGTCAGCGTCAGCAGCGGCAGCGCCGCGGCGACCGGCGCCGCGAGATAGAGCCACCAGACGAGCGCCGCGAGCGTCGCGGCGGCGAGCGCCGCAGGGCCGATCGCCAGCGGCCGAACCACCCGATACGCGAGGTAGCCGACCGCGAAGCCGGCGTAGACGGCGAGCGGCGTTGTGATCGATCCGCCCCAGAGCAGCCAGTAGGCGACGCCAGGATAGGCGACCGAAGCCAGCAGCAGGCGCCGCGGCAGGCCGGAGAACAGCACCGGCGCAAGCGCCACGAACATCAGGGCGAAGGTGAGCGTGGGCCGCCAGTAGAGCTCGGACGGGTAGAAGCCGAACAGGAACTGCTTCCAGCGCTCGCGGATCACCGCGAAGCAGGCGCCGGACGCGCCCTCGCCCCAGGTTTCGGCGATGATCGACCGGCATTCCTGCAGCGACCCCGCGTTCCAGACCGAATGCGCGAACCACGGCCAGATGTGGCTGAAGAGCCACCAGAGCGCGGCGACCGAGACGAGGGTCAGCAGCGAATTCAGCCAGCCCGCGAACAGGTTCTCGCGCATCCAGGCGACCGCGCCGATGGCCGAGGCGGGCGCCGCCTGCGGCGCCAGCATCTCGTTGCGGACGAAGACGGTGTCGCTCATCTCAACGCTCCTTCAGCGCGACGGAGGCGTTGTACAAGTTCATCGAAGCCGAGATCGTCAGGCTGACGAGGCTGTAGAAGCCCATGAGCAGCAGCATGCATTCGAGCTCGCGCCCGGTCTGGTTCATGGTGATGCCGCCGAGCGTCGCGCGCACGTCGGCGTAGCCGACGGCGATCGCGAGCGACGAGTTCTTGGTGAGGTTGAGGTATTGCGAGATCAGCGGCGGGATGATCACGCGGAGCGCCTGGGGCAGCACGACGAGGCTGGTGACCCGGACCGGCCTGAGCCCCAGCGAGCTGGCCGCCTCGGTCTG
The DNA here is from genome assembly GCA_031413475.1 of Amaricoccus sp. GTDB lineage: Bacteria > Pseudomonadota > Alphaproteobacteria > Rhodobacterales > Rhodobacteraceae > Amaricoccus. Next base: position 2,034 of record JANOEW010000566.1, on the reverse strand, counting down.
GCCCTGCGAGACCGCCTGGATGCCGGCGCGGACCGCTTCGGCGATGAAGGCGCCGGTGTAGAGCGACAGCGCCAGCGTCAGCGCGATGAACGACTTGTCGACGAAACCGCCGCCCTCGAAGTTGAAGCGTTGCAGCACCGGGTAGTCGAGGGTGATCGGACCGCCCATAGCGAGATTGGCGAGCAGGACCGGGGCCACGAGCAGCGCGAGCTTGATCCAGAACGTGGGCAGGATTTCGCCCGTGGTCTCCTGCCGGCGCCGGGCGTAGCGCCCGAACACCACGATCGCGGCGACCGAGACGATCAGCGCGGCGACGATGATCTGCCAGCCGGGACCGAACACCGGCCAGGGCGAGTAGATTCCGCGGTTGGTGACCGCGAAGCTGCCGAACAGCATCGAGGACGTGGCGTTGTCGCCCCGGAATGCGGTCGGCGCGGGCGCGGTTTCGGTGATGATCGCCATGATCGCGAGGATCCACAGCAGCACCGGCACGTTGCGGAAGCCCTCGACGTAGATGGTGGCGAGCCGCGCCACGATCCAGTTCCGCGAGAGCCGCAGCACGCCGGCGACCACCCCGATCAGCGTCGCGAAAAAGCAGCCGACGATGGCGACGAGCAGCGTGTTGAGGATGCCCACCAGCGCGGCGCGGGCGTGAGTGCTGTCGTTGGTGTAGGGGATCAGCGTCTGGCCGATGTCGTAGCCGGCGCGCGACCAGAGGAAGCTGAAGCTGAAGTCCTTGCCGAGCGCCGAGAGGTTCTGGACGGTGTTGTTCACCAGCCAGGCCGCGGCGAGCATGAAGGCGAGCATCGCGAAGACCTGGATCGTCATCGACCGATAGCGCGTGTCGTAGATCAGCATGCTCAGGCGGAACGGCTCTTGCCTGTAGTCGATGCTCGTCACCTTGTGGATCCCCTCGCCCGCGCCGCCCGGAGCGGCTGCCTCGTGCGGGACGGGCGCACCTGCGCGCCCATCCCGACATCCGTCAGCGGAAGGGCGGCGAAAACTGCAGGCCGCCGTCGGTCCATTGCGCGTTGAGCCCGCGCTCGATGTTGCTCGGCGTGCCGTCGCCGATGGTGGCGGCGAAAATCTCGCCGTAGTTGCCGCGGGCGGCGATGGAGCGCTTGGCCCATTCCTTGTCGAGCCCGAGCAGCACGCCGAGATCGCCCTCGACCCCGAGCAGGCGTTTGATCTCGGGATTGGTCGAGGTCATCATCTCCTCGAGGTTGGCCGAGGTCACGCCGTATTCCTCGGCCGCGACCAGGGCGAAGTAGGACCAGCGCACGACGTCGGCCCAGACGTCGTCGCCCTGGCGTACCACGGGGCCGAGCGGCTCCTTGGAGATGATCTCGGGCAGGATGATGAAGTTCTCGGGGTTCTCGTAGGTGGCGCGCGAGGCGGCGAGGCCCGAGGCGTCGGTGGTATAGGCGTCGCAGGCGCCCGACAGGAACTGCTGGTCGGCCTCGGCGTTGGTCTGGATCGGCACCGGCTGGTAGCTCATGCCGTTGGCCTTGAACCAGTCGGCGAGGTTCAACTCGGTCGTCGTGCCGGTCTGGATGCAGACCGTCGCGCCATCGAGTTCGAGCGCCGACGTGACGCCGAGGTCTTTCGAGACCATGAAGCCCTGGCCGTCATAGTAGTTGACGGCGGCGAAGGTGAACTTCAGGTCGACGTCGCGGGTGAACGTCCAGGTCGAGTTGCGGTAAAGCACGTCGATCTCGCCCGAGGTCAGCGCCGTGAACCGGGTTTCGCCGGTGGTCGGCACGAACTCGACCTTCTCCGCGTCGCCGAGGATCGCCGCGGCCAGCGCGTAGCAGAACGAGACGTCGAAGCCCTGCCATTTGCCGTTGGCGTCGGGCGCCGCGAAACCGGCGATCCCGGTGTTCGTTCCGCATTTCAGCACGCCGCGGGCCTTGACGTCGTCGAGCGTCCCGGCGGATGCCGCGCCAGCGCCGAGGACGACCAGGGCAGCAGTCGCGAGAAGAGTATTGCGTTTCATGGACTTTCACTTCCTGTTGGTTCGCTTCGTTTGAAGCC
>JANOEW010000565.1:0-1659 GCA_031413475.1 Amaricoccus sp. | reverse complement strand
CCCTTGGGCAGGGCTTGGGCGAGGGTGATCGAGAATTTGCGGGTGGCGGCGGGACGAGCTTCCTTCACCCGGAGCACGGTGGTGCTCTTGCTGGGGTCGATGCACTCGGTCAGCCACTCGCGACCGTGTCCGTCAAAGGCGACCACCGGATCGCCCCGGCCGCAGCGGTTCACCGTGACGAGGTGATGGCTCTCCTCGGGCGACAGCCGGATTTCCGCGGGCGAGGGTTCGGTCTGCTGACAATAGGCGCGGAAATCGGGCATCTTGGAACACAATCTACGAAAGAGACCTTTCAGAGGAAACCACTAATTGACACTAATGCGGGGATTTGAGAGTAAGATAGTAGATTGGTTTAATCGGACCCACTGCCGAAATATTTTGTCCGGTTCGCAATCGGCCGGCAGCCTAGGGGCAGTTTCCCATGAACGAAGACGCCATCCTGCTCCGCCGTTTTGCCGAGGATCACGCCGAGGAGGCGTTCACTGAACTGGTGCGACGGCATCTCGCCCTGGTCCACGCCACCGCGCTGCGTCGCGTCGGCGGCGACGCTCATCTCGCGCAGGACGTCACGCAGACGGTTTTCATTGCCCTGGCCCGCAAGGCATCCGCGTTGCAGGGCCATGCCTCCCTGGCGGGCTGGCTCTACCTCAGCACGCATCACGCCACGGCGGAAGTTGTCCGCCGCGAGCAACGCCGCAAGCAGCGCGAAGCCTCCGCCCACTCCATGCACCTCGCCAGCACCTCCGACGATCCGCCCGTCGACCCCGCTTCCCTGCGTCCCCTGCTCGACGACGCGCTGGTTGAACTCAAGGCCGAAGTCCGCGAAGCCGTCGTGCTTCGCTTCTTTGCCCAACGCTCCTTTGCGGAGATCGGGGCGGCGCTCCGCATCACGGAGGAGGCGGCGCGCAAGCGCGTCGACCGCGCCCTCGACCAGCTGCAGGCGACGCTTTCCCGCCGCGGCATCACCTCGACCGTGGCGGCCCTCGGCAGCGCGCTCACCGCCGCCGGAGTCACCACCGCGCCCGCCACGCTGGTGGGCCCGATCGCCGCCGCCGCGCTCGCCCAAAGCGCGCTGGTCCCGGCCGCACTGACGACCACGCTCGCGGCTTCATTGTTGCCGGCGGCCGCGCTTGCCGCGGTGGCTACCGGGCTGTGGACGATCCTGCCGCAACAGCACGCCAACGCGGCGATGGCGGATGAACTGGCCGGGCTTGGGCGCGCGCCAAGCGTCGCGGCCGGCATTCAATCCGAAATTGACGACCTCACCCTCGCGTTGGCCCAGGCCCGCGCCCCGGTGGCCAGCGTGTCCGCGCCGCCAGTGCCAGCCGCCGCGACCCTTTCCGCGCCGCCGAAGCCGGCCCGAATCGCCGGCGCGAAGGAGGTTATGGTGACCCCCGAGGGAGCTCTCCAGTGGGAAGGCGAATCCGTGACCTTGGACGAATTCATGCTCCGTCTGAAAGCATACAAGTCGACCGCGCCCAGGCCGTCGTAGCCGTGGCGCGTCGTGCTCGCGCGGCCGGCGCGATCGGTCGTCGTGACCTGCTCCAGGCGGCCGAAGGCGTCCCACGTGTAGCGCGACTCGCCCGCGTCCGTCGTGCGGCGCGTGAGGCGCCCGGACGCGTCGTGCTCCAGCCGCTCGCGGGCGTCGACGCGCGCGCC
>JANOEW010000564.1:0-6501 GCA_031413475.1 Amaricoccus sp. | reverse complement strand
GCAGGATCACCGCGGCGGCGTTGCCCCGCCGCCGGCCGCGCGGCTCCTCGAGGTGGCGCGGCTCGGGTGGCCGCACGGCGTCCGGTCCCAGTGCGGCGGCGAGCCGCGCGAGCAGGTCCGCGTCGACGGGCCCGAGGCCCTGCATCGGTTCAGCCTGCTTCGGACGCGCGCGGGCGTCGATCGGTTCGGAGATTGGCGTAGAGAACATGCGCGCGCCAGCGGCCGTCGATCTGCAGATAGCCCTGCGCTTCGCCTTCGCAGAGAAACCCGGCGCGCTCCAGCAGCCCGCGCGAGGCGTGGTTCTCCGGCAGGCACGCCGCCTCGATCCGGCTGAGGTCGAGCGAGCCGAAGGCGTGGCTGACGACCTCGACCAGCGCCTCGGTCATGAAGCCTTGTCGCGCATGGTCCGGCGCGATCCAGTAGCCGACCTGCGCGCTCTGCGAGGGGCCGCGGCGAATGTTGTCGAGGGTGATCGCGCCAAGCAGCCGCGCGTCGGCGCGCCGCACCAGGAAAAGCGCCAGCGCGCGGCCCTCCTCGCGCGCGCGCCAGGCCCAGTAGACGCGGTTGCGAAAGGCCTTGCGGCTGAAGTGGTCGGCGGACCAGCTCGGCTCCCAGTCCCGCAGAAACTCCTCCCCCTCGCGCCGTAGCCGCGCCCAGGCCATGTGGTCGCCCATCTCCGGCAGCCGCAGTGTCAGACGTGCGGTCTCGATGCCGAGGGCGACCGGGCGGCGGAAGGTCAGCACCTCAGGCGGCCATCCGTCCCGCGAGGCGCGCCAGCGACGGGGCCTTGCGCACCGGGCCGAGCAGCGCGACCGCCGGGGCCGCGCGCGCCACCAGGCCCTCGCCGAACGCGCGGACGGCGTCGGGGGTGACGGCCGAGATCCGCCCCAGGGTCTCGTCGAGTTCGGGAACGCGGTCCCAGACGGCGATCATGCGCGCCAGCCGCTCGGCCCGGCCGGACGGGCTTTCCAGACCCATCACCAGCCCGGCGGTCATCTGCGCCCGCGCCCGCGCGACCTCTTCGGGACTGAACCCGTCCGCCGCGCGCCGGATCTCGTCGATCGCGAGCTCCTCGAGTTCGCGGATTTTGTCCGACCCGGTGCCGGCGTAGAGCGTGAGAAGCCCGGTGTCCTCGTAGGTCGCCGCGTGGGCGAAGATCGTGTAGCACAGCCCACGGCGCTCACGCAGCTCCTGGAACAGCCGCGACGACATGCCCCCGCCCAGCGCGACGGCGTAGACATGCGCTGCGTACATCGTGTCGTCGCGCACGCCGGGGCCCTCGAACGCCATGGCGACGTGCGCCTGCTCCAGCCGCTTGATCGCGCGCCGTTCCCCGGTCGAGAAACGGGCGGGTTCCGCCGCCGCGCGTGGCCGCGGCGCCAGCCCGCCGAACAGCCGCTCGACCGCGTGCAGCAGCCGCTCGGGATCGACCGCCCCCGCCGCGGCCACGATCATCTGGTCCGGCCCGTACTGCTCCGCGACGAAGCCGGCCAGGTCGGGTTTGGCGAAGGCCCCCACCCGCTCCGGCGGGCCGAGGATGGTGCGACCGAACGCCTGCCCCGGATACGCCACCTCCTGCAGCCAGTCGAAGATCACGTCGTCGGGGGTGTCGAGGCTCTGCCCGATCTCCTGCAGGATGACGCCGCGCTCGACCTCGATGTCGGGGGCCTCGAACAGCGGGTTGAGCACGATGTCGGCGAGCAGCTCGATCCCGAGGTCGACGTCGCGGTCCAGCACGCGTGCGATATACGCGGTCATTTCCTTGCCGGTGTAGGCGTTGATGTAGCCGCCGACGTCCTCGATCTCCTCGGCGATGCGCCGGGCGTTGCGCGTCGGCGTGCCCTTGAACGCCATGTGCTCGAGGAAATGCGCCACCCCGTTCTGCTCGGGCCGCTCGTGGCGGCCCCCGGCGGTGACGTAGACGCCGATCGAGGCCGAACGCAGCCCCGGCATGGGCTCGACCACCAGCCGAAGGCCGTTCGACAGGCGGTGCAGGCTGGCGCTCATCGCGAGATCTCCTCTGTGATGCGGGTCTGGATGGCGGCGAGGTCGTCGGGCACGCGGATCACCCGCTCAGGCCGCGTCATCAGGTCCGCAAGTCCGGCGGGCAGGGCGGGACGCACGCCGCAGGCGGCTTCGACGGCCTCCGGGAACTTGGCGGGGTGCGCGGTGGCCAGCGTCACCATGGGCGTGCGCGGATCGCCCCGGCGTGCGCGCGCCGCGGTCACCCCGACTGCGGTGTGCGGGCAGATCACGCGGCCAGTTTCGGCGTAGACCGCCGCGATCGTCGCCTGCGTCGCCTCCTCGGAAGCGCGCTCGCTGTCGAAATCCGCGCGCAGCCGCTCCAGCGCGCCCTGACTGAGCGCGAAACCGCCACGCTCGCCGAGTTCGCCCATCAGCGCGCCGACCGCGGTCCCATCTCGGTCGTAGATCTCGAACAGCAGGCGTTCGAAGTTCGAGCTGACCTGGATGTCCATCGATGGCGAGATCGTGGGCACGACGCCCGCCTTGACGTGCCGCCCGGACGTGAGCGTGCGGTGCAGGATGTCGTTGCGGTTGGTGGCGATCAGCAGGCGCTCGATCGGCAGCCCCATCCGCTTGGCGACATACCCGGCGAAGACGTCGCCGAAGTTGCCGGTCGGAACCGCGAAGCTGATCGCGCGATGCGGGGCGCCCAGCGCCACGGCGGCGGTGAAGTAATAGACCGCCTGCGCCAGCACCCGCGCCCAGTTGATCGAGTTCACGCCGGCCAGCCCCACCGCGTCGCGGAAATCGTGGTCGTTGAACATGTCCTTGACCCGCGCCTGGGCGTCGTCGAAGTCGCCGGCCATCGCCAGCGCCCGCACGTTCGGTTCGGACGGCGTGGTCATCTGGCGGCGCTGCACCTCCGAGACGCGGCCCTCGGGGAACAGGATGAAGACGTCGACCCCCGCACGCCCGCGAAACGCCTCGATCGCGGCCGAGCCGGTGTCGCCGCTGGTGGCCCCGACGATGGTGAGCCGCCGCCCCGAGCGGGCGAGCGAGGTCTCGAACAGCTGGCCGATCAGCTGCATCGCCACGTCCTTGAACGCCAGCGTCGGCCCGTGGAACAGCTCCAGCAGCCAGTCGTTCGGCCCGATCTGCGCCAGCGGCGCCCGCGCCACGTGGCCGAAGCCGCGATAGGCGCGGGCAATGATCGCGCGAAACTCGGCGTCGCCGAAGGCGTCGCCCACGAAGGGGCGCATCACCCGATAGGCCGCCTCCTCGTAGGGCAGGCCCGCCAGGTCGGCGATCTCCGCGGCCGACAGCTGCGGCCAGGTCTCGGGCACGTAGAGCCCGCCGTCGCGGGCGAGACCCGCCAGCATCGCCGCTTCGAACCCGAGTTTCGGGGCCGCGCCGCGGGTCGAGACATACTGCATTCCGGGTCCGCTCAGAGGGTCCGGCGCTTGATACGCCAAAGCAGATACCCTGTCATCACCGCCCAGACCGCGGCCAGACCGAACCAGGTCACGGCATAACCGAGATGCGGATTGCGGATGTTGACGCCGACCGGAAGCGCCAGCGGCGCGGTCGGGTCGTCGCTCGCGGCGGCGACGAGCATCACCGGTTCGGTCCCGAGCGCGACCGCCATCAGCGCGGAGTCGCGGGCGAACCAGACGTTTTTCTCGCGGTCGGGCGGGCTGGTGAAGCCGTCGGTCTCGTCGGGCCAGAGCAGCGCGCCCTCGACCCGGATCGGGCCGGCGACGCGCGCCGCGTCCTTCTGCTCGATCGGCACGAAGCCACGGTCCAGGAGGATGCGCCGCCCGTCGGCAAGCCGCATTGGCGCGATCACGCGGTAGCCGACCCCGCGCGGCGGGGCGGAAGTGTAGACGTGCAACTCGTCCGGCAGCAGCGTCCCTGCGACCGCGACGCGGAGATATTCGTGCGCCGCCTCGTTCGGCGCCTCGGGCACCTCGGCCGGGGCCGCCGCCATCCTGGAGGTGATCTCGGCCAGGACGCCTTCTTTCCACGCCAGCCGCTGGACCTGCCAGACGCCGAGCGCCAGCAGCACGGCGACCCCGCCCAGGCCGAACGCCAGCGGCGCGACGACGCCGCGCGTCACCGCGGCCTCAATGCCCGGCGCCGCCGGAGGAGCCCCAGATGTAGATCGCGGCGAACAGGAACAGCCAGACCACGTCGACGAAGTGCCAATACCAGGCGGCCGCCTCGAAGCCGACGTGCTTGTCGGGCGTGAAATGCCCCGCGTAGAGCCGCCCAAGGCAAACCGCGAGGAAAATCGTGCCGATCACCACGTGAAACCCGTGAAAGCCGGTCGCCATGAAGAAGTTCGCGCCATAGATGTTGCCGGCAAAACCGAAGTGCGCGTGGCTGTATTCGTAGATCTGCAGGAACGTGAAGCACACGCCCAGTCCGATCGCGAGCCAGAGCCCCCATTTCATCTGCTGGCGATCGTTCTCGTGCACCAGCGCATGGTGCGCCCAGGTCGCGGCGCAGCCCGAGCACAGCAGGATCAGCGTGTTGATCAACGGCAGATGCCACGGGTCGAAAGTCTCGATCCCCGGCGGCGGCCAGGTGTTGTCGATCGCCGCCATCGGATAAAGGGCGTGCTTGAAGAACGACCAGAACCAGGCGGCGAAGAACATGATCTCCGAGATGATGAACATGATCATGCCGTAGCGCAGCCCGATCTGGACCACCGCCGTATGGTCGCCGGCCTGGCTCTCGGTGATCACGTCCGACCACCAGGCGAACATGGTGTAGAGCACGAGCGCGAAGCCGATGAGCATGACCCAGGGGCCGCTGTCGTGAAAAAACAGCACCGCCCCCAGCAGCATGACGAAGGCGCCGACGGCGCCGGACAGCGGCCAGATGCTCGGGGGCAGGACGTGGTAGTCGTGGTTGCGTCGGCCGGCCATGTCGGGATCCCTCTAGTTCTCGGGCGCGCGAGGCGCGGCGTGCGGACCGCGGGGCGCCGCCACCGACGCGACCCGGGTCGTGCCGGCGCCTGCGGCCCGCTCCGCCGTCGGCGTACTGGCGTGCATCGTATAGGAAAGCGTGATGGTGCGCACGCCCTTCGCCTCTGCGTCCTGCAGGATGGCGGGATCGACGAAGAAGCTCACCGGCATTTCCTGGCGCTCGCCGGGTTGGAGCACCTGTATCTCGAAGCAGAAGCAGGCGACCTTGGCGAAATAAGCGCCGGTCGAATACGGCGTCACGTTGAAGCTCGCCGTTCCGGCCAGCGGCTGGTCGGTCGGGTTGCTGAACTCGTAGAACGCCAGCGCGCTTTCGCCGAGCCGCACCTCCATCGTGCGCTGGACCGGCCGGAAGATCGCCGGCAGGCCCGGAGCGGTGTTGGCGTCGAACCGGACGATCACCGTCTCGGGCCGCGCCGGACCCTCGGGGGCAGCGGCGGTCGACGTGGCCCCGCCGTAACCGGTGACGCGGCAGAACCAGTCGTAGAACGGCACGGCGGCGAAGCTCAGCGTCAGCATCGTCAGCGCGACCGCCCCGAGGCGGCCCGCGATCCTGCCATCGGACGATCGCGCCATGCCCTATTCCTCGACGGCCGGAAGCAGGGTGGCGCGAAAGCCGTGGTCGAACGCCTCCATCCGGTGGCCCTGCGTCAGCTTGACCACGCTCACCGCGAAAATCATCACGACCAGGGCCCCGAGCACGATCCCGAGCCCGAGGTTGCGGCTGCGCCGCCGGGCGTAGATCTCGTGGCTGTCGGGTCGCATCGGGGCCTCCTCAGAACAACGCGGGCCAGCCCGCCGGCGCGAGGCCGAGCGCACGAAGCGCCGCCTCGACCAGAAACAGGCCGAACTGCAGAAAGAGATAGAGGATCGAGAACCCGAAGAAACGCTTCTCCACCCGATGGTTGTCGGCGAGCGCCGCCGGCTCGTCGCGGCGCCACACCGTCCAGGCCCCGCGCACGAACAGCGCGTTCAGCGCCAGTGCGCCGACGAGGTAGACCGGCCCGCCGACAGCGCTGAAGGCCGGCGCGACCGCCACCGGCGCAAGCAGGACGGCATAGACCAGGATTTGGTTGCGGGTCGCCCGCGCCCCCGCCGTCACCGGCAGCATCGGCACGCCGGCACGCGCGTAGTCGTCGTTGCGAAACAGCGCGAGCGCCCAGAAGTGCGGCGGCGTCCAGAAGAAGATCAGCCCGAACATCAGCAGGCTCTCGGGCGCCACGCCGCCGGTCGCCGCAGCCCAGCCGATCATCGGGGGAAAGGCCCCGGCGGCGCCACCGATGACGATGTTCTGCGGCGTGGCGCGCTTCAGCCACACGGAATAGACCACGATGTAGAAGAAGATCGTGAAGGCGAGCAGCCCGGCCGCCGCCAGGTTCGCCACCAGCGCCAGCAGAACCACCGAGAATCCGGACAGCCCGAGGCCGAGCGCCAGCGCGGCGTCGGGTTCGATCCGTCCGGCGGGGATCGGACGCGCGGCGGTCCGCTTCATCACCGCGTCGATGTCGCGGTCCCACCACATGTTGAGCGCGCCCGCGGCGCCCGCGCC
>JANOEW010000563.1:0-1626 GCA_031413475.1 Amaricoccus sp. | reverse complement strand
CGTCGCTGGCGGCTGACTTCCGCCGCGACTGCGGACTCGGCGGCCGAGCAGCGCAGCGCCGGCTGGGCGTGCTGGCGCGGCAATGCCGCCGGGCTCGGCGGTTGGACCTTCGTGTCGCGCATCTCGCTCAGCACCCTGCAGGCGACCGGCATGGCGTTCTTCGGGCTGTATGGGTCGACGGCGGCGCTCGCCACCACGCTGACCCTGAGCGCGGCCGTCAACTGCGTCGGCATCGGCTTCCAGCGCGGGACCCACACCCGCTGGCAGATCGTGCACAACGACGCCTCAGGCGTACCGACGCTGATCAACGCGAGCGCCGCGTTTGCGCTCGCAACGGACGCCGTCGTCACGCTCACCGTCGCCGCCGCGCCAAACGCAGGATCGGTCTGGGTCAGGATCGTCGAGGAGGCCTCGGGGACCGTGTTCGAGCGCGAGCTGACCACTGACCTGCCGGCGAGCACGCAGTTCCTTTCGCCGCGGCTCTACATGAACAATGGCGCCACGGCCGCGGCGGTCGCGTACGACTGCTCAGGGGTCTACGTGGAGACGGACTATTGAAAGCGGCTGCGGGAGGCCCGCGAAGCTCCCCGCTAAGCCGCCTCTACTCGCCGAACAGCTGTAGGAGGGCGATCAGAACGAACGCCGCACCCGTGATCGCAAGAGCTGCGCGCGATAGGATCGCAAGGCCATCTGCGCTTCGTGCAAGGGTCCGCCCCAGACCGGCCCGTGCGGCAACGGCCAGGGCGGCGACGGTTGCGAGCACCGCTGCGACGCCGACCAGCATCATGGCCGCGAAGGCTACGCCCGCCTCGGGGACGCCGTGGGCGCTTGCGAAGGTCATGGCGAACAGGGTCAGCGGACACGGGACAAGTCCTGCAGAGATGCCGAAAACCGCGCTTCGGCCGTGCTGGTGAGCACCTCTTGATTGGATCGAGGCGGCCAGGAGCCACAGGCCGACAACTCCCATAAGGCCACGGCTGAGGTCTTCCAGTGCGTGCGCCCGCCCGACCTCGCCGAAGGCGTACGACACCACCGGCAGTGCGAGAACGACCACGAGGACGGAAATTGCGATATGCGTGGCCGAGAGGATGACAGCGGTCCTGATCCCCCTCGAGAGGCTGGCGCCGCTTCCGGCGACGAACAGGGAGAGCACGGTCTTCGAATGGCCGGGCGTGAGGGCATGCGCCGTCCCAAAGGCGATGCCGAGGGGCAGGAAGCTGGCCAGGGCCGCCCAGTCCCGGGTCTCGGCAAATGCGCGGAGCATGAGTGCGAGCTCGGCCGAGATCTCTCGTTGCACCGAAGCGAGCCAGGCCCATAGGCCGAAGACAATTCCCAGGCTGTCTGCAAACATAGCGCAAGATATCTCTCATCAGGTGCGTCGGCGAAAGTCGGTGGCCGATCCCTTCGGGCGACGGGGTCGCTGCTGTCTGGCTGCTCGGACGGCAATTGACACGGTGCCGGACTTCGGAGATTTTCCGGTCATGGGGATCCGCGATCTCCCCACGAGGCGACAGCCGAAGCTCGCGCTAGCGCGCGGGAGCGGCCGCCGCTCGAGAGGCGAGGTACGCGAGGACCAGCTGGTCGAGAGACAAGTCCTCAATCACCGTCTTGTCGTCCTGGGGGGCG
>JANOEW010000562.1:0-5266 GCA_031413475.1 Amaricoccus sp. | reverse complement strand
GCTGCTGTCGCTGCGCGGCTCGGTCTGCCTCTACAACGGCGAGGAACTCGGGCTGCCCGAGGCCTACGTGCCGTTCGAGGACCTGCGCGACCCCTACGGCATCCGCTTCTGGCCGAAGTTCCGCGGCCGCGACGGTTGCCGCACGCCGATACCCTGGGCGAACGACAACACCTTCGCCGGCTTCTCCGAGGTCAAGCCCTGGCTGCCGGTCGCCATCGACCACATGACGCGCACCGTCGCGCAGCAGGAGGGCGACCCGGACTCGACGCTCGCCTTCTACCGCCGCATGCTCGCGTTTCGCCGTGGCGCGCCGGCGTTCGCCAAGGGCGATTTTCGCGTCACCGCCGCCACGGCGGGGCACATCGCCTTTCTGCGCGCGCACGCGGGCGAAACGCTGTGGTGCGCGTTCAACCTTGGCGAGTCCCCGCTGCGCCTCGCTCTGCCCGAGGGGCGCTGGCGTGCGGCGCCCGCCGCGCCGTTCGCGGCGACCATCGAGGGGGGTGAAACGGTTCTACCCCCCTTCCAGGCCCTGTTCGCGGAACGCGGCTAACGACGAGAACGGAGGAAAGCATGGCCTCGCTGCTGCTGAAGGATGTCGCAAAGTCCTATGGGCCGGTCGACGTGCTGCGCAACATCAACCTCGACATCAAGACCGGCGAGCTGATCGTGTTCGTCGGCCCCTCGGGCTGCGGCAAGTCCACGCTGCTGCGGATGATCGCGGGGCTTGAGCGCATCACCGGCGGCACGCTTGAGATCGACGGCGAAAAGATGAATGACGTGCCGCCGGCGCAGCGCGGCATCGCCATGGTGTTCCAGTCCTACGCGCTCTATCCGCACATGACCGTGCGCGACAACATGGCCTTCGGCATGAAGATCGCCAAGAAGCCCAAGGCCGAGATCGACGGCTCGGTCGAAAAGGCCGCCAAGATGCTGCAGCTGACGCCCTATCTCGACCGACTGCCCAAGGCGCTGTCGGGCGGCCAGCGCCAGCGTGTCGCGATCGGGCGGGCGATCGTGCGCGACCCCAAGGTGTTCCTGTTCGACGAGCCGCTGTCGAACCTCGACGCGGCGCTGCGTGTCGCCACCCGGATCGAGATCGCGCAGCTGAAAGAACGCCTGGCGAAATCGACGATGATCTACGTCACCCACGACCAGGTCGAGGCGATGACGCTGGCGACAAGGATCGTGGTGCTGAGCGCCGGCAACATCGAGCAGGTCGGCTCGCCGCTCGAACTCTACGAGCGGCCCGCGAACGTGTTCGTCGCGCGCTTCATCGGATCGCCGGCGATGAACATCTTCAAGGCCAAGGTGTTCGAGACCGGCGCCCGCACCGGCGTGGAGGTGGAAGGCGGCGACCGCGCCCACGTCGCGGTTCCCAGCACCGACGCCGACATGGGCATGGAGGTGCGGGTCGGGGTGCGACCCGAGGACATGGTCCCGACCGAGGGCGAGTCGGTGTTCCACGGCGAGGTCGCGATCGTCGAGGCGCTGGGCGAGACGACGCAGCTCTACTTCACGCCCAAGGGCGAGGCCGAGCCGATCATCGCCAAGATGCCCGGCATCCACCGCTTCGCGCGCGGCCAGCCGGTGCGCCTCGGGGCCGACCCCGCCAAGCTGCACCTGTTCGACGCGTCCGGGCAGTCGTTTCTCTATCGCTGAGCCCGAACGCCACGCTTGCGCCAGACGCGGTAATCGAATAAATCAGGCTTCGTGAAATATTGAAGCGAGGCGGGGCGCATCGGGGAGCGCAGGATGTTTCTGGTCTGCGGCGAAGCGCTCTTCGACTTCTTTCTCGAAGCCGAAACCGGCCCGGGCGCTGCGAGCTTCGCGGCGCGCGCCGGCGGCTCGCCGTTCAACGTCGCGGTCGGCCTCTCGCGGCTCGGCTGCGACGCCGGCCTGCTCCCCGGCCTCTCCGACGACATGCTGGGCCGGCGGCTGGCGCGCGTGCTGGCCGCCGAGGGGGTCTCGACCGCCTACGCCGCGTCGACCTCGCGGCCCACGACCATCAGCCTCGTCGGACTGGACGCGGCCGGGGTGCCGGAATACCAGTTCTACGGCAACGGCTCCGCCGACACCGGGCTGACGCCCGCGGATCTGCCGAAGCTCGGCGCCGAGGTCGCGGGTCTGCATTTCGGGTCCTATTCGATCGCGGTAGCACCAGTCGCGGACGCCTTCGCAGCCCTGGCCCAGGCCGAACGCGGGCGGTTCATCTCGCTCGATCCGAACATCCGCCCGAGCATCGAGCCCGAAATGGCGGTCTGGCGCGGGCGGCTCGACGCGCTGATCCCCTGCGTCGATCTCTTGAAGACCAGCGCCGAGGATCTCGCGCTGATCCATCCCGGACGCAGCGCCGAGGCCTTCGCCGCCGATCTGATCGGGCGCGGCGTCAAGCTGGTCGTCGTCACCGACGGACCCGAGATCGCGCGCGGCTGGACCGCCGGCGGGCACGTCGCCGAGGGCCGCCCGCCGCCGGTGCGCGTGATCGACACCGTCGGCGCCGGCGACACCTTCGAGGCGGCGCTGATCGCCCGGCTCTGCGCCGATCCGGCCGGGCCGGCCGCGGCGCTCGCGGCGCTGGACGCCGCTGGATTGCGGGCCATTCTCCACTACGCCGCGCGCGCCGCGGCGATCACCTGCTCCCGCCGGGGCGCGGACATGCCGCGCGCCGCGGAACTGCTCGAATAAGGACGAAGCGATGGTCTCCACCGTCATCCCGGTCCAGCCGTTCGACCTGGTGATCTTCGGGGCGACCGGCGACCTCGCGCGGCGCAAGATCCTGCCGAGCCTGTATCGGCGGCTGGCGGTCCACCAGATCCCGGCAGGCGCCCGGGTGATCGGCGCGGCCCGCTCCAAAATGACCGGTAAGGAATTCCGTGAGCAGACCCTGGCTGCGCTCGAGGAATTCGTCGCACCCGACCTTCTGAAGCCCGACCTCGTCGAGCAGTTCCTTGCCTGCATCGACTACGTCACGGTCGACGCGGCCGGACAGGACGGCTGGGCGCAGCTCGCCAAGAAGCTCGGCGAGAAGCCCGACCACATCCGCGCCTTCTACCTGTCCGTGGCGCCGTCGCTGTTCGCGACCATCGCCGACAAGCTCGCCGCCGCGGGCGTCGCCACGCCGTCGAGCCGCATCGTCGTCGAGAAGCCGCTCGGCCACGACCTCGCCTCGGCGCGGGCGCTGAACGCCCAGCTGTCCCGGCACTTCACCGAGGCGCAGATCTACCGGATCGACCACTACCTGGGCAAGGAAACCGTCCAGAACCTGATGGCGATCCGCTTCGCCAACGCGCTGTTCGAGCCGCTCTGGAACGCGCGCTACGTCGACCACGTGCAGATCACCGTCGCCGAGAACATCGGCGTCGCCGGGCGCGGCGAGTACTATGACAAGTCAGGCGCAATGCGCGACATGGTGCAGAACCACATGATGCAGCTGTTGTGCTTGACCGCGATGGAGCCGCCGGCGCATTTCGAGCCGAACGCGGTGCGCGACGAAAAGCTCAAGGTGATCCGCTCGCTTGACCCGCTCAAGCTCTCCGACACAATCCGAGGCCAATATAGGGCGAACGGCAAGGCCGCGAGTTACCTCGAAGACGTCAAGAACCCGGGCAGCCGCACCGAAAGCTTCGTGGCGCTCCGGGTGCATATCTCCAACTGGCGCTGGGCGGGCACGCCGTTCTACCTGCGCACCGGCAAGAAGCTCGGCGCCCGGCTCTCCGAGATCGCCGTTGTCTACCGCGACCCGCCGCATTCGATCTTCCCGCGCGTCGAGGATCTGCGCGGCAACGCGCTGATCATCCGCCTGCAGCCGAACGAGGGCATCACCATGCGCGTGACGATCAAGGACCCCGGCCCCGGCGGTATGCGGCTGACCGAGGTGCCGCTCGACATGACCTTCGCCGACGCGCTCGGCGAGGCGGGCGGCATGCCCGAGGCGTACGAGCGCCTGATCATGGACGTGATCCGCGGCGACCAGACCCTGT
This sequence comes from Amaricoccus sp., assembly GCA_031413475.1. Taxonomy (GTDB): domain Bacteria; phylum Pseudomonadota; class Alphaproteobacteria; order Rhodobacterales; family Rhodobacteraceae; genus Amaricoccus. The sequence goes on along the minus strand of JANOEW010000562.1, from coordinate 1,286 downwards.
TCATGCGCGGCGACGAGGTCGAGGCCGCCTGGGCCTGGGTGGACCCGATCATCGAGGCCTGGGGCGAAGCCGGCACCAGGCCACAGGCCTACGACCCCGGTGGCGCCGGGCCGATCGACGCCTACAAGCTCACCTCCGCCGACGGCCATCTCTGGCGGGAGATCGCGGCGTGATCGCCGTAGCCCGCCAGATCTATCCCGACCGGGACACGCTGATGCGCGGCCTCGCCGAGCTCGTCGCCGATCAGTTGCGCGCGGCGCACGCGACCAAGCGCCGCGCCACGCTCGCCGTCCCGGGCGGGACCACGCCCGAGCCCTTCCTCGCCGCGCTCTCCGAGGCCGATCTGAACTGGGCGCACGTCGATGTGATCCCGACCGACGAACGCGACGTGGCCGAATCCAGCCCGCGCTCGAACGCCCGGCTGATCCGCGAGGCGCTCCTCGTCAACCGCGCCGCCGCCGCGCAGCTAGCGCCCCTGCGGGGATCGCCGGCGCGGATCGCGGCGCTGCTTCCGATCGACGTGCTCGTGCTCGGCATGGGCGCGGACATGCACACCGCCTCGCTGTTTCCCGCCGCGCCCGAGCTCGCCGCGGCGCTCGCTGAGGGCGCGCCGCCGGTCATGGCGATCCATCCGCCGGCAGAGCCCGAGGCCCGCATCACCCTGACCGCACCGGTCCTGCGCGGGGCCTCGGTGATCCACATCCTCATCACCGGAGCGGACAAGCTCGCCGCGCTCGACGCCGCACTGGCCGACGGTCCGGCGGCCGAGGCCCCGATCCGCGTCGCACTCGCCGCGCCATGCCCGGTCACCGTCCACTACGCCGACTGATCCGACCGCCGCCCGACCCCAGGGAGGGAGCCCGATGAGCCTGAACGCCACCGTCGCCCGCGTCACCGAGCGCATCGTCGCGCGCTCCGCGCCGCGGCGCCGCCCTTACCTCGACCGCGTCGCCCGCGCCCGCGACGAGGGGCCCAAACGCGCGCATCTGACCTGCGGCAACCAGGCCCACGCCTACGCCGCGATGCCCGACGCCGACAAGGCCGCGCTGGTCGGCCCCGCCGCCGGCAACCTCGGCATCGTCACCGCCTACAACGACATGCTTTCGGCGCATCAGCCGTTCGAGACCTACCCCGAACTGATCCGCGCCGCAGCCCGCGCCGTTGGCGGCCCTCCGCCTCGAGGGCAACGCCCGCCACGCCGGCAAGCACGCCTCCGGCGTCGTCATCTGCGACCGCCCCCTCGTCGAGCTCGTCCCTCTCTACGTCCAGGATGATGCGGTGCTGAC
>JANOEW010000561.1:0-4904 GCA_031413475.1 Amaricoccus sp. | reverse complement strand
CACCTGTTCGGGCGAAGTCGATCCCATCTTCTTCTGATCGCTGAACTGAAGGAGGCTCATGCTCTTATAGAGTCCGAGACCGGTGTCCTTGTAGCCCGAGGCCCGACGCTGGTCGATGATCTCGAAGGCGCGCTCGAACATCGGGGTGAACGTGGTCGCCATGCCGACGGAGTTCACGCGGATGCCGAAGGGCGCGTAGTCGATCGCGGCGTTCTTGGTCAGGCCCTGGACCGAGTCTTGGAGGCGACGTAGGGGGGCGTGCCGCCGAAGCCGCGGATGCCGGCGACCGAGGCGACGTTGACGATCGAGCCGCCGCGCTGCTGCTTCATGAGCTGGCGCAGCTCGTGGCGCAGCGAGTAGAACGTGCCGTTCACGTTCACCTCGATGACGCGCCGCCAGTACGCGTCGCCCGCCTCGTCGATGCGGGCCATCAGGCGGTCCTTCTGGCTGACGTAGTCGATCGGCTCGTCAGGGAAGAGCGCGTCCATCACGCCCGCGTTGTTGATCGCCCCGTCGATGCCGCCGTAGGTCTCGACGGCGACGCGGACCATCTCGGCGCAGACGGCGTCCTGCGAGATGTCGCCTGCGACAAAGGTCGCGTTCAGCCCCTCCGCCCGGATCGCGTCGACCGTCTGGGCGCCAAGCTCCTCGAGGATGTCTACGCCCACCACGTTCGCGCCCTCACGCGCCAGCCGGCGCGCCGCGTTCGCGCCCATGCCCCGTGCGGAGCCGGTGACAACGAAGGTCTTTCCGGCGAAGCGGCCCGGGATGAAGTAGTCGTCCGGCACGCGGGCGACATTCTGGCGGCCGGGAATCTCGGGGTCCTGCGGGTCCCAGGGAAAGGCGAAGTTCTCCAGCTCGACGCCTGCCGCGGCGTTGGCCTGCTGCGCGTCGGCGGCCCTGGCGGCGACGGCCGCTCCGGCGGCGGCGCTGAGGGATTTAAGCATGTCTCTGCGGTCCATGGGGTTTCCTGAAGTTCGGGAGGGGATGGTCAGAAGGCGGTCCAGCCGCCGTCGGTGGAGAAGGTCGCCCCGGTCATGTTCCCGGACTCGGGCGACAGGAGGTACGCCATCATCGACACCTGCTCGGCCACGGTGGCTGCGCGATGGTTCTGGTCGGCGTAGGCGAGGATGCTCTGCGTCTTGATCCGCCCCATGCCGGGGTTCGGCCCGGAGGCGGCGTTCTGCGCGGCGACGAGCGCGCCCGCCCGCGCGACCATCGGCGTGTCGGTTGCGGCCATGTTCACCGAGTTCACGCGGATGCCGTAGGGCGCGTAGTCGATCGCGGCGTTCCGCGTCATCCCGTTCACGGCATGCTTCGACGCGACGTAGGCGGGGTTGCCCGCCAGGCCGGTCAGCCCGGCGATGGAGCCCACGTTGACGATCGCGCCGCCCCGACCCTGGGCCAGCATCCGGCGCAGCTCGTGGCGCATCGAGAGGAACACACCCTTAACGTTCGTGCGGAAGACATTGTCCCAGTAGGCCTCCGTCGCCTCGTGGATCGGCGCGAAGACGAGGTCCTTCTGCGCCGCGTAGTCGATCGGCGCGCCGGAGAAGACGCCGTCCATGACGCCGGCGTTGTTGAGCGCGGCGTCGACGCCCCCGAAGGCCTCCACCGCCACCGCGACCATGCGGGCGCAGGTCGCGTCGTCGGCCACGTCGCCGGGGACGAAACGGGCTGCGAAGCCGTGAGCTGCGATCTCCTCCATCGTCGCGCGGCCCTGCTCCTCGAGCCAGTCGACGCCCACAACGTTGGCGCCCTCGCGCGCGAGACGGAAGGCCGCACCGCGCCCCATGCCACGGGCGCAGCCGGTCACGACCACCGTCTTTCCCGCGAACCGGCCGGGCGTGAAGTAATCCTCGGGAAACTCCGCGACGTTACGCCGGGCCGGAATCTCCGGGTCCACAGGGTCCCAGGGCTCGGCGTAGGGGCCGATGTCCGGGATTGCGGCGCCCTCCTGGGCGGCCGCCGGCGAGACGCCCGCCACTCCCGCAGCCGCGGCCCCGCCTATGCCGCTCAGGATGTCTCGTCTGTTCATCGTCTTCTCCATGGTCAGAATGCATATCGAACGAAGACCATGGTGCTGAGCCAGTCCTTCGCATCGCCGCTCAGGGCGGCCTCGGTCGCGTCGCCCGGCACCGTATAGGCCACGTGGCCGTGCACGTAGACGTTCCGGCTGACGAACCATTTAGCAGTGACGTTCGCCTCGTATCCGTAGTCCTTACCGTCGAGGAAGGTGAGCGCCGGGTTGCCGCCGACGTTCGTCTCGCTGTCGGCGTAAAAGGCCCAGAGCTGCGGGACGAGCTCGACCCTGGGCGCGACGCGAAAGCGGCCCTGCAGGCGGTGCGCGATCACGTTCGAGTCCTGTACGACCTTGAAGTGGTTCGCGCCCTGGACCCACTGCTCGCCGGTGCCGCCCGAGAGCAGCGGGTCCCACCGCTCGTAAGTCGTCGTGTCCGGATCGTCGCCCGAGAAGTACGAGATCCGGTAGCTGACCGTGGGCGCCCACCGCGCGTCGGCGAAGCTGTAGCCCACCTCCGCCCAGCCGGCGCGCGCGTCCATGGCGAAGTTCCGGTTGGTCTGGCGCGCGAACTCGGCCCCGAAGAACGGGCTTGACGCGCCTGGCGGGTTCGCCGTCCAGGTGAAGCGCGCGTCGACGAGTTCCATTCCCTCACGCGCGCCCACAACGCCGCCCGTCGGACCGAAGTACGCCTGCGTCGACTCCGGGATGGTCAGGTAGGACGCGCCGAGCGTTAGCCCGCCGATCGGCGAGGTCTCGAGGTTGACGCCCGCGATCTTGGTATCGGTGTCGAGGATCGGCAACTCGTCGGGGTCGACGTAGAAAGCCTGGAGCTTCGTCTGATTGTAGGCGACCTCGCCCAGGACCAGCATGTCGGAGGCCCAACGCGCGTTCGCCTGCAGCGCGGCGCGGTCCCAGCCATTCGACGCCGTGTTGGCGATGAGAAAGCCGTTCGCCAGGGTGAAGCGCTGGCGGCCGGCCCCGAGGTTGAACGTCAGCCGGTTGCCTTTTGGATCAACCGTGCCGCCGACGACACCCGCGTAGGCGTCCTCCCAGTAGGTGTAGCTGCGCGTCTGGTCGGTGAAGAGCTCCTGTCCCGTCGAGCCCGACGTGATCGCCGACAGGGAACCGTAGGCGTAGATGTTCTCCGTGATCGGCGTGATGCCATAGATCCCGTAGTGGACGTAGCCTTCGACCCAGTCGCTCCTCCCCGCTCCGGCCGGCTTGCCTTGAACCAGCGGATTGCCCGCCAGCATGGCGTCAGGCTTGCCGTACCATGCGTTGTCGTTGGCGTAGTAGAGCGAGAAGAGGTCGAGCTTGAACTTCAGGATCGTCCCGTTCCGGTCGAGGATCAGAGGGAAGTCCTTCGGGTTGCGCGTGACGGCCATGCCGCGGCCCTCGGCCGGCTGCACGCCGTCGCCCAGCGTCACGGTCACGGCGACGTCCACACCGCCCATCGTCGAGGGCAGCGGCTCGTAGTCGATCTTGGCGATCTGCGGGTTGCGGCGCGTCACCTGCCCGAGCGCGAGCGAGATCACCTCGTCGGAGTAGCGTTGGCCGGGGAAGAGCTGGATGCCGCGCCGCACCGCGTCCTCGATCCGCTGGTTGAACACGGTGTCCGAGCTCGGATTGACGATGCGGACGTCGACCGAGGCGATCTCGCGCTGGTCAAACGGACCGGAGTTTGCGAGGCCGACCTGCGCCCAGCTTGCCGTGGGCAGGACGATCGCCCCGATCGCGCCGAGTCCGGCGATCAGCACCGCTGCGAGTCCCAGCCTGACGTCGACCATGCGCCCCTCCTGCCGCAGGGACAATATATCGGCGCGCCGACCCAGCGAGCGCGGAGGTGCCCATTTTGGGCGGAATGGGCGAGCGAACTCTGGGCTGCGGGGCCGCGACCGGCGAGAGGAGCCGGGAAGGCCGGCTTCAACCGCTCGTCGAGGAGCTCCCCCGCGTCCCGATCGTCTCTGCCGATAGCGCGGCCGAGACGATCGCGCGGATGAAGCCGATCGTCTCCCGCGAGCTCTCCCGCAGGTCCGTCGCGGCGCGGGAGGTCGGCGTCCAGTTGCCCGCTTCCTCCCGCACGATCCAGCCGCGCGCCTGCATGGCCTCCAGCTTCCGGCGCACGGTCTCCCGCGGGATGCCGGAGGCGAGCGCGATCGACTGCGTATTCGTCAGCCGCGTCTGAGGAGAAGGCGCGAAGTCGCCGCGTAGGGCATCCGCCCACCCTTCGCGATCCGTCCCGAGCGACAGCGTCAAGAGCACCACCATCGCGTCGAGATCGCCGCCGAAGTCCTGCCGCAACGTCACGAGGAGGCGCGCGAAGGCGAGCCGATACGCAGGATAGATATCATCGAACCGGCCCAAGACCCACTCGTCCGTGATGCGTGCCTGTGCCATCCCACCTCCCGCCTTTTCCTTCCGCATGCCACGTCGGCCCATTCTGGGCATCCGACCCCGGCCGCCTCCGAAGGCAGCGCGCCATCATCGCCTCGCTTCGGATCAAAAGCATATGGCCAAGACGGTGTCGGTGGGATGGCCAAAGCGCGCGGCAGGCGTTCGGCGCCTCTGCGGAGCCACCATAGTCGCCCCGAAGGAACCCTCACCATCGAATGCGAGGACTGCAGCGCAGCGCTGGAGCCACCCCCCCTGTTCCGCTTCAGCTCGGAGAGGCGTCCACTGTGCCAGCCGGCCAAAAAAAGGTTGCGCGCTTAACCACCACAAGGACTGAGGCAGTTGCTCGGCACAATGCCGGCGAATGGCAGATTCGGGCCGAAACTGCCGGTTCCTTTCGGCGTCTTGAATCCAGGACGCCCCGCGGCCTGGTCCGCAAGGCAGATCCCACCCTTCAATCCGGAAGCTCGCCAGCCCGATGGGAGTGTGA
>JANOEW010000560.1:0-16048 GCA_031413475.1 Amaricoccus sp. | reverse complement strand
TGGCTCAACCGCTGTCGCCGACTGTCCCGAGACCTCGAAAACCTGACCCGAAACGCCCTCGCTTTCGTCAGGCTGGCCTCAATTCGCCTGATGCTCCGAAAGCTTTGTCAGATTTGATGAACTTTCCAGACGGACTCTGAGATCCGGGTGGTTTTGCGTTGCCCTCGTCGGTCTGTGCGCCGGGGCGACCGCCACGGCCGAAGAGCTTTCTTACGAATTGCCCGAGGAGACGGCCTGGTTCCTGCCGGGTCCGGGGATCGAGATGGCCGAGTACAATTGTGCGAGCTGCCATTTGGCGGACTACGTCAATACCCAGCCTCCAGAGATGGGCAAGGAGTTTTGGGCGAAGGAAGTGCACAAGATGATCGCCACTTATGGTGCGCCGGTGTCTGAGGAGGACGCCGTGGCGATCACCGAGTATCTCGCTGCGACCTATTGAGTTGAGCTGCGCTGGGCCGTCGCCTTCGCCGGACGCCCTTCGAGGCGACCGCTCACCGAACCGGCGGTTGTTTCGTCGGAGGATAAGCCCTAGGTAGCGCCGCGAGGACGCTTCCGTGGAGTTCCCCCGACAATGATCCCGACCCCAGCCGTGCTCGCGGTCGCGCTGTACGCCGGCCTGAACGGCCTGATCCTGCTGTGGCTCGCGGTGCATGTCGGTCAGACCCGGCGGCGCTTGCGGATCGGCATGGGCGACGCCGGCGACCCCGAGATGGTCCGCGCGATGCGCGGCCAGGCGAATTTCGTCGAATACGTGCCGCTGGTGTTGCTGCAGATGGCGGTGATGGCGCTGATGGGGACGCCGGGCTGGGTGATCCATCTCTTCGGTGTGGCGCTCACGCTCGGCCGGCTGCTGCACGGCTGGCATTTCGTGCAGACCGACGCGCCGGGCTGGCAACGGGCGGGCGGGTCGGCGCTGACCCTGCTTCCGCTGCTCGCCGGCAGCCTCGTGCTGGCCGTGCACGCGCTGTTCGGGATTCTTTGACATGGCGCGCGACCTCCAGGGTCTGACGGCGCAATTGCTCGACGCCGCCCGCAAAGCCGGCGCCGAAGCGGCCGACGCGATCGCGGTCGCCGGCGACAGCCTGTCAATCGAGGTGCGCGGCGGCGCGCTCGAGGAGGCGCAGCGCGCCGAGGGCGTCGACATCGGTCTGCGCGTGCTGATCGGGCGACGGCAGGCCTGCGTGTCGAGCAGCGACGTCCGGCCCGACACGATCGCCGCCATGGCCGAGCGCGCCGTCGCCATGGCGCGCGAGGCGCCCGAGGATCAATGGTGTGGCCTCGCCGAGCCGGGCCAGCTCGCGCGCTACTGGGACGTCGCGGCGCTCGAATTGTTCGACCCCGCGCCGGCGCCCGCCCCCGCCGAGCTGGAAGCCGACGCGCGTCGCGCCGAGGCAGCAGCGCTGGCGACGCCGGGCGTAAGCAAGATGGACGGGGCCGGGGCGGGCTGGCAGTCGAGCGCGGTGCATCTCGCCGCCAGCAACGGCTTCTCCGGCGGCTACGCCCGTACCGGGCGTTCGATCCAGGCCGTCGCCATCTGCGGCGAAGGGCTGGCGATGGAGCGCGACTACGCCTTCGAGACGCGGTCGCACGGGGCCGACCTTCCCGAGCCCGAGGCGGTCGGCCGGCTCGCGGGCGAGCGCACGGCGGCGCGCGCGGGCGCGGCAAAGCCGCCGTCGGGGGCGTTCCCGGTCCTGTTCGACGAGCGCGTCGCCGCATCGCTGATCGGGCATCTGGTGCAGGCGATCAACGGCGCGGCCATCGCCCGCGGGGCGAGCTGGCTCAAGGACGCGCTCGGCGAGCGGGTGCTGCCGGCGGGCGTCGATCTGATCGAGGAGCCCGAGCGACCGCGCATCTCCGGCTCGCGTCCGTTCGATGGCGAAGGCTTGCCGACAGCGCGGCGCGTACTGGTGGCGGACGGCGTGCTGCTGGGCTGGACGCTCGACCTTGCGACCGGGCGCCAGCTCGGCCTGCCGTCGTCCGGCAACGCCGCGCGCGGGATCGGCGCGCCGCCGAGCCCGTCGGCGGGCAATCTGACGCTGACCCAGGGCGTGGCCAGCCGCGAGGATCTGATCGGGAGCATGGGAACCGGGCTGCTGGTCACCGGGCTGATCGGCGCCTCGATCAACCCGACGACCGGCGACTATTCGCGGGGCGCCAGCGGCTTCTGGGTCGAGAACGGCGTGATCGGGCGACCGGTGAACGAATGCACCATCGCGGGGAACCTGCGCGCGATGCTGGGCACGATCGTGGCGGCGAACGACGCGCGGTCGCATCTGAGCCGGGTGGCGCCGAGCCTGCTGGTCGATGGCCTGGTCATCGCCGGCGCCTGACCTCGCGCTGCTCGAGGAGGCGGCGCGGGCCGCGGCCGCCATCGCGCTCAAGCACTTCGGGACCCGGCCGGACGCGCGGGTGATGGCGGGCGGGCTCGGGCCCGTCACGGCGGCGGATATCGAGATCGACCGGATGCTGCGCGCCGAGCTGATCGGCGCCCGGCCCGACTACGGCTGGCTCTCGGAGGAAAGCGAGGACGCGCCCGGACGGCTCGCGGTGGAGCGGGTGTTCATCGTCGACCCGATCGACGGGACCCGGGCCTTCATCGCCGGCGAGCGGGCCTGGGCGCATTCGCTGGCGGTGGCCGAGCGCGGTCGGGTCGTCGCCGGGGTGGTGCTGTTGCCGGCGCTGGATCGGACCTATCTGGCGGCGACAGGGGCCGGAGCGACGATGAACGGCGAGGCGATCGCGGTCAGCGCCCGGGCGGACCTCGACGACGCACGGGTGCTGGCGAACGCCGCGCAGCTCGATCCCAGGCACTGGCGCGGCGACGCGCCGCGGCTCGAGCGGCACATGCGGCCGTCGCTGGCCTATCGGCTGTGCCTCGCGGCCGAGGGGCGGTTCGACGCGATGCTGACCTTCCGCGACGCCTGGGAATGGGACGTGGCGGCGGGCGACCTGATCGCGCGCGAGTCCGGGGCGGTGGTGACCGACCGCACCGGCGCGCCGGCGGTCTACAACAATCCGCACCCCCAGGTGCCCGGCCTGATCGTCGCAGGACCGGCGCTGCACGCGGCGATCCTGGCGCGGGTCGGAACCTGACCGAACCCGGCGCGAGCGTCCGAATTCTGACGGCGAGTAAAGCTATGAATTAAATCGATAAAAGTGTTAACGTGGTCACGCCGTGCCCGATGACTAGACGTTCGCCCGGGTCCGAGGCGGCCTCGCCGCGCGGCGCAGGAGGCGGGATCGTCTGGCAGGAGGTCGCCGCATCTGTTAGCGTGACGACGGCCCGTAGCGGAGAGATGTCATGGTCGCCGATCGCCAGGGACACGCGCTGAGCGGCGCCGATCCGGCGGCGCTGGAGGACTACGAGACGGCGGTCACGGCCTTCAATCTCTATCGCGGCGATCCGATCGGCGCGCTGGACCGGGCGATCGCGACGGCCCCCGAGTTCGCGATGGCCCATATCCTCCAGGCGTATCTCTACGGGCTCGCGACCGAACCCGCGGCCTGCGCGGCGGCGCGCGGGATCGTGGGTCGGGCACGCGGGCTGACGCTGACCGAGCGGGAGCGGGCGCATGTCGTGGCGCTCGACCACCTGCTCGCCGGGGACTGGACCCGCGCGGCCGCAGCGCTGGAGCGGCATTCGGCCGAGCATCCCCTCGACATCGTCGCGCTGCAGGCGGGGCATCTGATGGACTTCTACCGCGCCGGCGCGCGGGTGCTGCGCGACCGGATCGCGCGGGCGCTGCCGGCCTGGCCCGAGGACATGCCGGGCCGGTCCTGCGTTCTGGGGATGCTGGCGTTCGGGCTGGAGGAGACCGGCGACTACGGCCGTGCGGAGGCGGCCGGCCGCGCGGCGCTCGACGCCGAGCCGCGCGACGCCTGGGCGCACCACGCCGTCGCCCACGTGATGGAGATGCAGGGCCGGGCCGAGGACGGGCTCGGCTGGATGGCGGCGCGCGAGCCGCACTGGAGCGGCGACGACGCCTTTTTCCAGGTGCACAACTGGTGGCACCGGGCGCTCTACCATCTCGATCTCGGGCAGGGCACCGCCGCGCTCGCCCTCTACGACGGACCGATCCGGGGCGCGCGCAGCATGATCGCGCTCGACATGGTCGACGCGTCGGCGCTGCTGTGGCGCATCCATCTGGCAGGGCACGACGCGGGCGGGCGCTGGGACGAACTCGCGACAGCCTGGGACGCGCATGCGGACGGGCGGCTCTATCCGTTCAACGACTGGCACGCGGCGATGGCCTATCTCGGCGCGGGCCGCATGGCGGACGTCGATCGGCTGGTCGCGAGCTTTAGCGCCGGCGCCGCCGACGGGCCGGAGACGGCGCGCTGGGCGCGGGAGACGGGCTTGCCGCTGGTCGAGGGATTCGCCGCGTTCTGGCGGGGCGACTATCCGGCGGCGGCGGAGCGGCTGTTCGGGGCGCGGCAGATCGTCAACGCCTTCGGCGGCAGCCACGCCCAGCGCGACGTGATCGACTGGACCCTGACCGAAGCCGCCGTGCGCGGCGGGCTCAATCGGCTCGCGGAGGCGCTCGCCACCGAGCGCCTCGCGCTGAAGCCGCACAGCCCGGTGAATCGGGGGTTCTTGACGCGGGCGCGGGCGGTGCGTCGGGATCAGAGCCGATGCACGCCGAATTCGCCCTGGCAGCGGACTTCAGGGCTCGACGCTGCAGTCGCGCCGCGACTACCGGATACTGCATAACCGTGCTATAATTTGGTCGTTACAGCAGAGGTCACGGCCTCAGGTTCGGCAAGAAGGGGTGATTGTGATGGGGTTTTCAGATACTGTGTCGTTTAATGAGCTTGGAATCGATCGGCGAAAGGTCAACGGACAATTAAAGGGCTCGCTGAACAGCCTGATGCTGACGTTGTTGGGGAACCCGCGCGGCAGCTACGACAAGGAATGCCGAGATCCGACGAATCAACGCATTGCGGCGCTAATGAAGGTTCAAGACGTCGGTCTGCCCAATCGCGTGCGCGGCCTCGCCCCCGCGGTGGACTCGCTCGCGAAGATCCTCGAAGACGTGAAGCGGGAGAAGCCGGAAATCCACGCGGTGATAAACCACGTAGGCATGCTTTGTTGTAGACTGGTGCGTGGATCTTCGACAGCGATCTCGAATCACTCATGGGGTGCGGCCATCGACTTGACGCTCGAAGGAAAACTCGACAAACGCGACGATGAGCGCACCCAGAAGGGCCTCCTTGAGATCTTTCCGATCTTCAACCGACATGAATTCTTCTGGGGTGCGGCATTTCCCACCGAAGACGCGATGCACTTCGAGGCCTCGGAGCAACTCATGCGTCGCTGGGCTGCGGAAGGAAAGTTCGGAGAGGTTCCAAAGGCCGACGTCGGAGTTTTCAACATCGGCGACCGCGGAAGCGAAATCGAGGAGCTTCAGCGCGACCTGAACTTGCTGCTCAGCCTCGACACTGATGTCGACGGCATCTTCGGAAAGGATACCCGTGCGGCATTGATGGAGTTCCAGCGGGTGAAGGGGCTATTGGTCGATGGCGTCGCAGGACCGGATACGATGAAGGCGCTGCAGAAGGCCATGAGCTAAGTGCTCAGGTTGCTTGCGATGGCCGCGGCCGCTGTTCCGGCGCTCGCGGCCATCGGCGCAGAATTGCATCCGCTGGTGTGCGTTGATGTCCCGGTTGAGCGCCTATCCGATCCATTGGACCGCGACGGACTTTCCGGAGTGGAATGTCCCTTTCCCACTGGTGGCGGCTCTGTCCTGATTGTCTCAGATGAAAACGTAAGCTGGCCCGTCATTGTCCTGCCAGGTCGAAGAGTGAGTTTCGAGGACTTTCTCCTTGAGAACGCCACTATTCTTGGGCCAGGCCTATTTCATTTTCAACCCGGCGGCGACGCTGTACTCTTTGAGGAACGCCCCCACAGACGCTTGCTGGTCCGCTACTCTTCGGCTGACCCAGTTTCCCTAGAAAGGGTGGTCCGATGGCTGGCCCTCTCCTTGGACCCTGTGGTGCTTGGCGCTGCCGAAACCCCCGAAGCAGCGGCGGCGCTGATGCCGTAGACTGGCCCAGCGCAATTCCTCGAACATCTTGAATGTTTGCGAAGCGTCAGGGAAGAACGAGCCGGGCTGGTTCAGCCCTTCGGCTGGGGCGTGGTTCGCAGGTAGGGCAGGACGCGGGTGAAGCCGCCGAAGCGCTTTTCGGCGTCTTCGTCAGAGACCGCCGCGACCACGATCACGTCTTCGCCCTGCTTCCACTGCGCCGGGGTCGACACCTGGTGCCTGGCGGTGAGCTGGACCGAGTCGAGCGCGCGCAGGATCTCGTCGAAGTTGCGGCCGGTGGTCATCGGGTAGGTGATCGTGAGCTTTACCTTCTTGTCGGGACCGATGACGTAGACCGAGCGCACGGTGGCGTTGTCGGCCGGGGTGCGGCCCTCCCACGAATCCGGGGATTCGGCGGGCAGCATGTCGTAGAGCTTGGCGACCTTGAGTTCGGTGTCGCCGATCAGCGGGTAGGTCACGCGGTGGCCGGTGGCCTTCTCGATGTCATCCTTCCACTTGGCGTTGTTCTCGACCGGGTCGACCGAGATGCCGATGATCTTCGCGCCCCTCTTGGCGAACTCGCCGGAGATGCTCTGCATGTAGCCGAGTTCGGTGGTGCAGACCGGCGTGAACGCCCTTGGATGGCTGAAGAGGATCGCCCAGCCGTCGCCGATCCAGTCGTGGAAGCGGATCGGCCCCTCGGTGGTGTCGGTCTCGAAGTCCGGGGCGATGTCGTTGATGCGCAGGCTCATGGTTCTTCCTCCGTGCTCGGGCCGCCTGGGCCGCAGCCCGAAATCAGTGAACCATCCTAGCACCGGCGCAACTCGCAGTCGACCGTCGAAGCGCCAACCCGGTCGGCGCGGGCGGCATTGACTGACCGGGCGGCGCCGTTAGGGTCGCGGGCGTCCTGAAACCCCGGCGCGGAGTTCACACGATGGCGCAGCGGCTGCACTTCGTCTTTGGCGGCGAGCTCGTCGACCCGCAGCGCGGCGAGTTCCGCGACGTGGCCGCGATCGATATGGTCGGGGTCTTTCCCGACTACGCCGCGGCCTTCGCCGCCTGGAAAGGTCGGGCCCAGGGCAGCGTTGACAACGCGCACATGCGCTATTTCATCGCCCATCTCCATCGGCTGCGCGACGAGACCGCGGAGGCGGGTCCAACCGAAGAGATCGGCTGATCCCGAGCCCCCGGCGTGGCGACGGCTCCCGCAGGTTCGGCGGCGCTCGGGCTGTATCTGGCGCTGTCGCGGCGCGCGGGCGGCGTGGCGCGGCGCATCCTGCGGCGGCGGGCGGCGGCGGGAAAGGAGGACCCGACGCGGATCGGCGAGCGGATGGGAGCCGCGGGCGAGGCGCGGCCGGACGGGCGGCTGGCCTGGTTCCACGCGGCCAGCGTCGGCGAGGCGGCTTCGCTGCTGGAGTTGCTGCGGCGGATCGAGGCCGGGCGGCCGGACCTGACCTGCCTGGTGACGACGGTGACGGTCACGTCGGCGCAGCTGCTGGCGGCGCGGCTGCCGGCGCGCTCGATCCACCAGTTCGTGCCGGTGGACGTCGTGCCCTGGGCGGCGCGATTCCTCGACCACTGGCGGCCGGACCTCGCGGTCTGGACCGAGAGCGAACTGTGGCCCGCGACGCTGGTCGAAACCCACCGCCGCGGCGTGCCGATGGTGCTGATCAACGCCCGGATATCGACGCGGAGCTTCAAGCGCTGGCGCTGGTTGCGGGGCATGGCGCGCAGCCTGCTGCAGCGGTTCGACCGGGTGTTGGCGCAGGACGAACTGGCGGGCGAGCAGTTCGGCCGGCTGGGCGTCGCGCCTGAGCGTCTGGAGGTGACCGGCTCGCTGAAGGAGGGCGCGGCGCCGCTGGGCCACGACGAGGCGGAGCGGCTGCGGGTGACGCGGGCCTTCGCGGGGCGCCCGGTGTGGCTCGCGGCCTCGACGCATCCGGGCGAGGAGGAGATCGCGCTCGCCGCCCACGCCAAGGCGCGGCGCACGGCGCCGATGCTGGCGCTGATCCTGGCGCCGCGGCACCCGGTGCGCGGCGACGGGCTGGCCGACATCCTGCGCGCGCGCGGGTTGGTGGTGGCGCAGCGCTCGAAAGGCGAGGCGGTGACGCCCGACACGGATGTCTTTCTGGTCGACACGCTGGGAGAGATGGGGCTGTGGTACCGCGTCGCCTCAGTGAGTTTCGTCGGCGGCTCGCTGGTCGAGGTCGGCGGGCACAACCCGTTCGAGCCGGCGCTGCTCGGCTCGGCGATCCTGCACGGGCCGCACGTGCGCAACTTCGCCGACGGCTACGCCCGGTTGAGCGCGGCGCAGGCGGCGGTCCTTGTGCACGACGCGGACCAGCTCGCCGCCGCGCTGACCGCGACGCTGGCGCCCGATCGCGCTGCGGCTATGGCGGCCGCCGCCTGGGCGACGATGAGCGACGGGGCCGAGGTCACCGACCAGGTGCTTGAGGTGCTGGGCGGCTATCTCGACCGCAAGCCGGCCTGATGCGGGGGCCGCGGTTCTGGGCGAACCCGCCGGAGGCGCCGGGCCTGGCCGCGCGGCTGTTGACGCCGCTGGCCTGGGGCTGGACGGCCGAGACGCGCCGCCGGCTGCGCCGGCCGGGCTCGAGGCTCGGGGTTCCGGTGATCTGCGTCGGCAACCTGAGCCTGGGCGGGGCCGGCAAGACCCCGACCGTCGCCGCGCTGGCGGAGCTGCTGGCGGCGCGGGGGGTGGCGGCGCATGTGGTCTCGCGCGGGTATGGCGGGTCGCTCGCGGGGCCGGTGCGGGTGGACGAACGGCGGCACTCGGCGGCCGAGGTCGGGGACGAGCCGCTGCTGCTCGCCGCCGTCGCTCCGGTCTGGGTCGGGCGCGACCGGGCGGCGGCGGCGCGGGCGGCGGTGGCGGACGGGGCGCGGGCGGTGCTGCTGGACGACGGCTTCCAGAACCCGGCGCTGGTCAAGGATCTGTCGATCGTCGTGGTCGATGCGGGCTTCGGGTTCGGCAACGGCCGGGTGGCGCCGGCGGGACCCCTGCGCGAGCCGGTCGCCGACGGGCTGGCCCGGGCCGGGCTGGTGCTGATCCTCGGCGCGCCCGCGGCGCGGGAGCGGTTGCGCCGGGACTGGCCGGCGCTGGGGCGCAGGCCGGTGATCGAGGCGGTGCTGGCGCCGCTCGCCACCGGCATGGATTGGACGGGAGTTCGCGCCTTCGCCTTCGCCGGGATCGGGCGGCCGGAGAAATTCTTCGAGACGCTGCGGGGCCTGGGGGCCGAGGTTATCGCGGCGCGAGCGTTCGGCGATCACGCCGCCTTCGCGCCGCAGATTCTCGCGCGGCTGGAGGGGACGCGCGGGCGGCGGGGGCGCAGTTGGTCACGACCGAGAAGGACGCGGTGCGTCTGCCGGCGGAGTTCCGGCGCAAGGTTCTGACGCTGCCGGTCCGGCTGGAGATTGAGGATGCGGGCCCGCTCGAGGCGGCCGTCGCTCGGCTCGGCCTGTGACGTGTGGCGCTGGCGCCAAGGAAGAAAGGCGAACGGCGCGACCCCGCCCGCGTCAGCTCGCGAGCTTTTCCTCGATCTTCGCCTGGAACTCCGGCCAGGGTAGGTTGCTGAGCTTCTCGCCGTCGAGGATGAAGGAGGGCGTGGCCTCGACGCCGTCGGCCGCCGCGTTTTTCTGGAACGTCGCGACCAGCTCCTGAGCGAAGGCGTCGTCCTGCAGGCAGGCCTCCATGTCCGCGTCGGTCATGCCGGCCTGACGGCCGATCGCGTAGAGCCCGTCGACCACCCCCAGGGCGTCGGTTGCGCCGGACCAGACGGCCTGATCGCGGAACAGGAGGTCGAGCACCCCGAAGTAGCGGTCGGCGCCGGCGCAGCGGGCGATCATCGCGGCCCAGAGACTCGGGCGGTCGAAATACACCTCGCGGTAGACGAGGCGCAGCTTGCCGGTGTCGATGTAGGCCGCCTTGATCTCGGGCAGGACCGCAGCGTGAAAATTGGCGCAGTGCGGGCAGGTGAGCGAGGCGTATTCGATCAGCGTGACCGGGGCGTCCGGATCGCCAAGCGTCATCTCCAGCACCTCGCGCGCCTCCTGGGCTCGCAGCGGCGCGGCGGCGAGGGTGGCCGCGGCGACGCCGGCGGCGATCAGGTGGCGGCGGGTCAGGGCGGTTGCGTCGGGCATAGTCAAGGATCCTCGGGCGCGGCGGATACGGCGGGTGTCGCCGAACCATGAATTGTCGATCGTGATAACACGTTCCGCGCCAATGTCTCCAAGGCGGCGCGTAGACCGGGATCACCAATGCTTGAGAGCGGGGCGGCGAGCGGGCCGAGGTCGGGCGGGATCGGCGCGGGCCGAGCGAACGCGGCAGGCGGCTCGGCGAAGCCGGCCGTCCCTTGGGTAATCTGGACGCGGCCGACGGCGCCGGGGCCGAGGACCGCGTTCACCCGTTCACGCAGCAGCGGCAGCAGCATCTGGACCTGGGGACCGTTGGCCCCGAGCACCGCGAGCGCGAGCAGGCCGCCGGCGGGACCGCGGCGCAGCGTGAGGCGCACCGGTCGGGTCACGGCGGCCAGTTCGGGGCCGGCGATGTCGGGCCAGAGCGCCTTGAGCCGGGCCTCGGCGTAGCCGCGCCGGGCCGCCGCGGTCCGGGTCTGCGGCGCGATCAGCGCGCCGGCGCGTTGAAAGCCGCGGCCGCGGCGGGCAGGGTTGCCATTCGCGCCGGGCGCGCCAGTCTCGACTACCATGCGAATCCATCCCTCCGCGAGCATTGACCCTAGTGCCGTCGCGGCGGTTTGTCAGGGGCCGCGCGCGGGTGATTTGCTTGACTGGTATGACCTGATGGCGCGGCGATTGCCTTGGCGGGCGCCGCCGCGGTCGACCGTGCCGGCGTCGCCCTATCGGGTGTGGCTTTCGGAGGTGATGCTGCAACAGACGACCGTCGCGGCGGTCCGAGGCTATTTCGAGGCCTTCACCGCGCGGTGGCCGTTGGTCGAGGATTTGGCGGCGGCGAACGACGCGGACGTGATGGCGGCCTGGGCAGGCCTCGGCTACTATGCCCGGGCGCGAAACCTGCTCGCCTGCGCCCGCTCGGTGGCGGCGGCCGGCGGGCGGTTCCCGGAGACGGAGGCGGGGCTGAGGGCGCTGCCGGGGGTCGGTCCCTACACTGCGGCGGCGATTGCGGCGATTGCGTTTCAGCGTCCGGCGGTGGTGGTCGACGGCAACGTCGAGCGGGTGATGGCGCGGGTCTTCGCGGTGGAGGCGCCGTTGCCCGGGGCGAAGGCCGAACTGCGGCGGTGGGCGGCGACGCTGACGCCGGCGGCGCGTCCGGGGGACTTCGCGCAGGCGGTGATGGATCTGGGCGCAACCGTCTGCACGCCGCGGCGGCCGGCCTGCGGCCTGTGTCCCTGGGCCGCGGGCTGCGCGGGTCGGCGTCGCGGGATCGCCGCGGACCTGCCGCGCAGGGCTGCCAAGGCCGTGAAGCCGCTGCGACACGGGATCGTGTATGTCGCCCTGCGGTCGGACGCGGCGGTGCTGGTCGAGACGCGGGCGGCGCGCGGGCTGCTCGGCGGCATGCTGGGGCTGCCGGGGACGGACTGGATCGAGGCCCGGCCGGCGGCGCGACCGCCCTTCGCCGCGGACTGGCAGGCGGCCGGTGAGGTTCGGCACACCTTCACGCATTTCCACCTGGCGCTGCGGGTCGAGGTCACGCCGGCGCCGGCCGGCGGCGGCGCGGGCGGCGATTGGCGGGTCTGGTCGCCAGCGCTGGAGGCGGCGTTGCCGACCGTGATGAAGAAGGCGTTGCGGCTGGGGCGGTCGGCGGCCGGGTTGTGAGGCCGTCAGCCGTCCAGCTCCGCGCGCACCTGCTGGCGGAAGACGTCGATCGAAACGCTGATCCCGCCGCGCTCGACGTGCCAGTAGGTCCAGCCGTTGCAGGAGGGAGCGCCTTCGAGGGCGGCGCCGACCTGGTGAATCGAGCCGCGGGCGTCGGCGGCGATCAGCGAGCCGTCTGCGCGGACGCGGGCGGCGTGGCGGCCGTTCAACGAGCGCAGCACCTCGCCGGGGGCGAGCAAGCCGCGCTCGACCAGTTGACCGAATGCGACGCGGGGCTCGGCGCGGCGCAGGGGCGTGATCGCGGCGGCCTCGGGATCGAGCGGGCGGACGGCGGTGATGCGGGCCTCGGCGGCGGCGACGTAGCCGGGCTCGCGCTCGATGCCGACGAACCGGCGGCCGAGCCGCCTGGCCACGGCGCCGGTGGTTCCCGTGCCGAAGAATGGGTCGAGCACCACGTCGCCGGGGCGGGTAGTGGCGACCAGAACCCGGTGCAGCAGGGCTTCGGGCTTCTGGGTGGGGTGGGCCTTGGCGCCGGTGGCGGTGCGCAGCCGCTCGGCGCCGGTGCAGAGCGGGATCACCCAGTCCGAGCGCATCTGCACGCCTTCGTTCAGCGCCTTCAGGGCGTCGTAGTTGAAGACGTATTTCGACTGGTCGGACCGCGCCGCCCAGATCAGCGTCTCGTGGGCGTTGGTCAGCCGCTTGCCGCGAAAGTTCGGCATCGGGTTCGCCTTGCGCCAGACCACGTCGTTGAGGATCCAGAAGCCGGCGTCCTGCAGGGCGGCGCCGACGCGGAAGACGTTGTGGTAGGAGCCGATCGCCCAGATCGCGCCGTCGGGTTTCAGCAGGCGGCGGGCGGCGGCGAGCCAGGCGCGGGAGAACTGGTCGTAGGCGGCGAAGCTGGTGAAGCGATCCCAGTCGTCGTCCACCGCGTCGACGCGGCTGTTGTCCGGCCGGTGTAGCGCGCCCTTGAGCTGCAGGTTGTAGGGCGGGTCGGCGAAGATCAGATCGACCGAGGCCTCGGGCAGCGCACGCATGATCTCGACGCAGTCGCCGGTGTGTACGAGGTCTACCGCCAATGCATTGGACGCGATTATATTTTTGGCCCTAGACACGGTGTCGTCCCTTACGCTGCGGATCGGGCAACCATGAGTCAAAAGCAGCTGTCGGTCAAATTATATATTGAATCAAAGACTTAACGTTGCCCCTTCACACAACATCTTGTGGACCGGAAGGAAGCTGCGCCGATGATGTGGGGTGACGCCGAGCCGGGCGAGACCAGCGGCGTGGGCAGGGACGCCGTAACCCATGTTCGTCTCCCAGCCGTAGCCGGGAAACTGTTGCGAAAGCGCCACCATGATCCGGTCGCGGGTGACCTTGGCGACGATCGACGCGGCGGCGATTGAGAGCGACCGGGCGTCGCCGCCGACGACGGCGCGTGCCGGGCAGCCGAGGTCGGGCGGCACGTGGGAACCGTCGACGAGGGCATGCGCGAGCGCGGCGTCGAGGCACAGGTTCCGGCTCAGGTCGGCGAGGGCGCGGCGCATGGCGAGAAAACTCGCCTGGAGGATGTTGTTTGCGTCGATCTCCTCGACGCTGGCGACGCCGACGCCGATCCGGGCGCAGCCGCAGAGCGCCGCGAACAGCTCGGCGCGGCGAGCAGGGGGCAGGCGCTTGCTGTCGTCGAGGCCCTCGGGGATGCAAGCGGGGTCGAGCACCACGGCGGCCGCCACGACCGGGCCGGCCCAGGGGCCACGACCGGCCTCGTCGACGCCGCAGACCGGCTGCGGCGCGGCGCTCTCGTAGACGAAGTCCGGCATCTTCAATCCTGACGGCGCGGCGAAGCGTAAACGCCTGTTAATGGTTTCTAATGAACTATCAACTAACGGTGGCGTCCGAAATCCCGCAGGAGAATCCGCCCATGGCTCTGGACCAGCGTCCCGATGCGCCGCTTCCCGTCGCCGTCCGCCCGCCGGCCCGTCCGCTCGGGCTGTGGCGGACCTGGCGCACGGTCCAGCGCAACGTGCTCGAGCTGGTTCCCGAGGCGGCCTACCGTGAGCCGATCCTGTCGGGAGGGCGCCGGCCGGGCTGGCACATGATCGCCGATCCCGAGCTGATGGAGCAGGTGCTGAAGAAGCGCGAGGACAACTACCCGCGTTCTAACGTCACCCTGCGCATCCTCAAGCCGACCGAGGGCGAGAGCATCTTCACCGCCTACGGGCCGTCGTGGCTGCGCCAGCACAAGGCGATGGCCCCGGTGTTCCAGCACCGCAACATCATGGGCGTGGTCCCGGTGATGACCGACGCCGCCGAGGCGGCCTCGGCGCGGATGGCGGCGGGGCCGGGCGAGCGCGACGTCTACGCCGACATGATCACGGCGAGCTGCGACGTGGTGTGCGACACGGCGCTGTCCGGGCGGGAGAACGTGGACCGCGCGGCGCTGGCCGGCGCGGTGTCGCGCTATCTCGCGTCGGTGGCGCAGGTGTCGATCCTCGATCTTGTCGGCGCTCCGAACTGGGTGCCGCGCCCGGCGCGGCTTCTCGACCGCGACGGGCCGCGGATGGACGCGATGATGGACGCGACGATCGCCGCGCGGTTGAGGCGCGGGCCGAGCGTGACGCCCGACGTGCTCGACCTGATGATCGCCGCGCGGGATTCGGAGACTGGCGAGGGTTTCGCCCGGGTGGAGCTGCGCAACAACCTGCTCGGCCTGCTTGCGGCCGGGCACGAGACCACGGCGCTGGCGCTGACCTGGGCGCTCTATCTGGTGGCGCTCGACCCGGAGGTGCAGCTGCGCGCCCGCGTGCAGGCGCAGGACGTGCTGGGCGATCGGGGCGCAACTGCGGAGGACGTGCCGAAGCTCGGTTACGTCAAGCAGGTCGTGCAGGAGGCGATGCGGCTCTATCCGCCGGTGGGCCTGATGACCCGGACCGCACGCGACCACGATACGCTGGCGGGGCGTCCGGTACGGCCAGGGCAGACGGTGATCCTGCCGCTCTACGCGCTGCACCGGAACCGATTGCTGTGGGACGAGCCGGACCGCTTCGACCCGGAGCGCTTCGCGTCCGAGGCGGTCAAGGCGCGGCATCGCTACGCCTACCTTCCGTTCGGGGCGGGGCCGCGGATCTGTATCGGCATGGCGTTCGCTTATGTCGAGACGGTGGTGATCCTGTCGACGCTGCTGGCGCGGTTCGATTTCCGGCTGATCGAGGGCGTCGATCCGAAGCCGGAGATGATCCTGACGTTGCGGCCGCGGGGCGGCCTGCGGCTGCGGGTCTCGCGGCTGTAGCCCGGGGTTGATGGCGGCGGCCGGCCCGCGTATAGGACGCACCGAGAGGTTGGCGCGGGCAGGCGCCTCGCCAACCCGGTCAGGTCCGGAAGGAAGCAGCCGTAACGAGCCCCGCTTGGGTCGTTGTCCAGCCTCTCACCCCGTCGGGGCGGCTCGAGCCGTTGCCATGGTGGGGCAGCGCCACCGTCCAGCCCCGATCCACAGCGGACCGCGCCCTGGCGGTCCCCATTCGCGAGGATGCACACGACGGCGCGAGCCTGCGCGGCGTTGCGAAGGTGGTGGCAGAGCATGCGCCAGCGCCGACCGAGGCGGCCGGATCGTTCCTTGCCGCTGCCGCGGCGGGTGGCTAGTCTGCCGCGCACCGATCGCGAACGGGCGGCGCACGCGTATCCATGGACCAGCAGACGGCAGAGGCGGCGAGCGGCGCGGGCTACCGCGTGCTCGCGCGCAAATATCGCCCCGGGACCTTCGCCGATCTGATCGGGCAGGAGGCGATGGTCCGCACGCTCAGGAACGCCTTCGCGGCCGACCGGATCGCGCACGCTTTCGTGCTGACCGGCGTGCGCGGGGTGGGCAAGACCACCACGGCGCGGATCATCGCGAAGGGGCTGAACTGCGTCGGGCCGGAAGGCGCCGGCGGGCCGACGATCGAGCCCTGCGGGGTGTGCGAGCCCTGCCGGGCGATCGCCGAGGGGCGGCATGTCGACGTGCTGGAGATGGACGCGGCGTCCCGGACCGGCGTGGGCGACATCCGCGAGATCATCGACTCGGTCGCCTACCGGGCGGCCTCGGCGCGCTACAAGGTCTATATCATCGACGAGGTGCACATGCTGAGCACCTCGGCGTTCAACGCGCTCTTGAAGACGCTCGAGGAGCCGCCGCCGCACGTCAAATTTCTGTTCGCCACAACCGAGATCCGCAAGGTCCCGGTCAC
>JANOEW010000559.1:0-6401 GCA_031413475.1 Amaricoccus sp. | reverse complement strand
ACCTCACCCGCCAAGCCGAGCACCAACTCGATCAGCTGCTCCCGGCTCAACGCTTCAAGTTCCACGCGATCCATCCCAAGCGTGAATCCTGCCCGACTCACGCCGTCAAAGGAAAATCTCTGCCAGGTGAGCAGTTACGCGCGGACGGTCCCGGGTGTTCATGATCGCCATCTCGGCGTCCAGCGCGTGCGGGCTGCCGACGTGGCGGTAGTTCCGCCCGTGCCGGCGGTCTATACCCGCCGCGACGAGGGCGTGTCGATCCGGGTCGTGCCGTCCGCCGCGATCACCGCGTCGAGCCGCTCCGACCCGCTGCAGGCTGGACCGACGCGGTGATGATCGGCCCGAAGCTGCGCAAACTCACCTCACGACCGCGCCGCAGGAGACGAATCCCTCGATCCTCGACGGCAGCTGGACGCCGCCGCCGGTGATGGAGATGAACCGAGGGGCCGGGCGGGGACCCGTCGTTACTGGACCGTCCGGGCTGATGGCGCCATAATCAGTGGGGCAGGAACCGCACGAGGACCGAATGGGATTGCTCGCACAGCTCTTCACCTGGTGGAACGGCGAGACCATTGCGACGCGGATCTGGACCGCGCGCAAGGGCCGCCGGGTCGGCGAGGACGCCGAGGGCAACGTCTACTACCAGACGCCCGACGGGGCGCGACGCTGGGTGATCTACAACGGCGAGATCGAAGCGAGCCGGGTCGCGCCGGAATGGCACGGCTGGCTGCACCACACCTGGCAGGAGCCGCCCACGGTCGCGCCGCTGCCGCGCAAGCCCTGGCAGAAGCCGCATCTCCCGAACCTGACCGGAACGGACGCGGCCTATCGCCCGGCGGGCAGCATTCTGTCGGCCCAGCCGCGGACGCCCGCGGACTACGAAGCCTGGACGCCGGATTGAGGCGCACGCCATGGTACAGAACCACGTCGCGGAGACCGTGATCGGGGCGGTCGTCGTCGCGGCGGCGATCGGCTTCGTGGTCTATGCCGGGCAGGTGAGCGGGCGGCAGGCGGCGCGCGACAGCTATTCGCTGACCGCGCGGTTTCGCAGCGTCGAAGGGATCGCGGTCGGCACCGACGTGCGGCTCGCCGGCATCCGCGTCGGCTCGGTCACCGGGCTCGATCTCGACCCCGCGACCTTCGACGCGCGGGCGACCTTCACCGTCGACCGCAGCCTGGAGATCCCGGAGGATTCCGACGTCAAGATCGCCTCGGAGGGGCTGCTGGGCGGGTCGTTCCTGGAGATCGCGCCGGGGGCATCGGAGTTCACGCTGGCGGAGGGGGACGAGGTGCTGAACACGCAGAGCTCGGTGAGCCTGCTGAACCTGCTGATGCGCTTCGGGGGCGGCGAGTGACGCCCGGGGCGGCCCTCGCGCTGGCGCTCGGTCTGGCTGGCGCGCAGGCAGTCGCGGCGCAGTCGGCGCAGACCGAGCCGACGGGGCAGGCGGGCCAGATCGTCAACAGTCAGGACACGGCGCAGGCGGGCGCGGTGCGGCTGCGCGGGCTCGACACGCTGAACGGCGCGACCGAGGACCTGACGCTGGCGGTCGGCGAGACGGTGCAGTTCGGGCATCTCGAGATCACGCTCGACGCCTGCCGGGTGCCGCGTGAGGCGCCGGACAGCGACGCCATCGCCTTCCTGCGCGTGCGCGACGTCCGCGAAGCGCAGGCGCGGTTCTCCGGCTGGATGTTCGCTTCCTCGCCGGCGCTCTCGGCGCTCGACCACCCACGTTACGACGTCTGGGTGCTGAGTTGCAGCAGGATCTGACGCGGCGCGGCGCGGGACAGAGCGAGGAAGCTCGCCGGGCGGCCCATCGCGGCCTCGAGGCGGCGGTGGTAGTCGGCGCGGCTGATCTCGACCACGCCGAGCCGGGCGAGGTGGTCGGTGACGAACTGCACGTCGAGCAGGGTGAACCCGCCGGCACGCAGCCGCGCCACGAGCGCGATCAGCGCGAACTTGGAGGCGTCGCGCTGCCGGCTGAACATGCTCTCGCCGAAGAACGCCGCGCCGAGCGCTACGCCGTAGAGGCCGCCGGTCAGTTCGCCTTCGCGCCAGATTTCGACGGAGTGCGCGTAGCCGCCGCGATGCAGGTCGAGGTAGAGCCGGCGGATCTCGGCGTTGATCCAGGTCTCCGGCCGATCGGCGCAGCCGACGAGAACGCTGGCAAAGTCCTGATCGATGGCGATCTCGACATCGGCGGCGAGAAAGCCGCGGGCGAGGCGGCGCGGCACGTGCAACCCGTCGAGCGGCAGCACGCCGCGGCGCTGGGGGTCGACCCAGTAGAGTTCGGCGGCCGCAGCGGAATCGGCCATCGGGAATACGCCCGAGGCGTAGGCCCGCAGCAGAAGCGCCGGGGTGACGTCGTCCGATCGTTCGGTCATCGGGCGCGCTTCCCGGGCGCACGGCGGATGCCTCCTGGCGGGGCCGGGCCGACGACCCTGTTGACATAGTGGCGTTCTGCGAGTATCATCAACAAAGAGAAATTCCGATTTATTAGATCAAGTGCCAACGCTTGTGCTATGCTGGTTTTATTTTAGGAAGATTCCCTAGCTGGTTCAACTACATTATCCCTTCCTGTTGGCTTTATTCGCTTTATTTGTTCTCTGCAACTGAGCTGGCATGGCGACGAAGGTGAGAGCGGAAGACAAGCAGCGCGTATTTGAACCGAGGGACTGCGATGGGTTGGCGACAGATTAAGTTCACGACGCTCGTCTTTGTGACCGCAGCGTCGGGATTTGTCGATGGCGTCCCGGGGGCACGCACGGCGGCGGCGGCGGACTACTTCATTGCCGACACGCCGGCGGACGTCGGTTTTGAGCCGAACCCGGATCCGGGCGCGATGTGGGTGTCTCAGGACATCTGGGTGCGTAGCACGCGCGACCCGAACTACCGTCCGCAACCGTTTCCGGCCGCCAACCCGCCATGGACGCCGCAGCCGCACCAGAACCCGGAGTTCAGCAACCCCCGTTTCAGCACGCCGAACTATGTCTACGTTCGGGTGCGCAACCGCGGCCCGAACGCGACGCCGGCGGGCGCGCGGCTGAAGCTCTACTGGGCCAAGGCCGCGGGCGGACTGTCCTGGCCGACGCAGTGGGTCGACTATTTCGCGATGAGCGGCGGGGTCAGCCTGCTTCACGGCATGGAGATCACCAAGCCGCGGCGCAACGCCGATTCCGTCAGCGTGGCGGAGCGGAACGCCTACGTCGCGGCGATCCAGACCATCGACACCGCAGGTTTCGCCTATCCCGACGGCGTGACCTACTGGGACAAGCAGAACGACATCCACGCGCACCCGTCGGTGCAGACCGCAGCGCATGTCAATCCGGCGTTCTTGCCCTGGCACCGGGAGATGGTGAACCGCTACGAGGTGCTGCTCCAGCAGACCAACCCGACGATGAAGTTGCTCTACTGGGACTGGAGCGTCGATCCTCGGACGCCGACGCCGAGCGGGTTCAGCTACTTCAGCCCGACCTTCATGGGAGCGATCGGCAACGTGCCGGGCGCCGCGGCCAATCCGACGCCGATCGGCGCGCCGTTCGCGGCGCTGTTCAACCCGACGGCGGTGTTCCGCAACGGCCGGCCCGGCGCCTTCAGCGCGCGCCCGGAGGCGGACATCCTCAATCGAGTCAACTACAACGGCACCGTCGGGACCGGGCTCAGGAACACCATGGAGCAGGGTCCCTACCACAACCGTACCCATAGTGAGGTGGGTGGGCAGCAGCTCGAATCGTGCGCGATCGACCCCGCGACCTGCGTCGCGACGTTGGCGCGTCCGCTGACCGCGGCGCGCGACCCGTTCTTCTTTCTTCTCCACGGCAACGTCGACCGGCTGTGGGCGCAGTGGCAGCGCCAGGACGTCGCGCGCCACGATCGTGCGGCGGCGCCGTTCGGCACCGACTCGACCAACGTCAACATCACCGCGACGATGCCGCCCTGGGACGGAACTTCGGCGCTTGCGCCATGGCTGCCGGCGGCGGCGGAAACGGTCGCGAAGACCTCGCTGCACGCGTCCGTGGTGACGCCGCCGATCTACGATGTCGCGCCGCTGACCATCCCGGTGCTGCAGCCTGGCCAGGCGGTGGTGATCGAGATCCCGTGGTATCCGCCCAACCCGGCGGACTTCGCGGCCTTCGGCGGCGATGCCGGGCATTTCTGCCTGCTGGCGCGGGTCGAGACGGCGGTCGCCTCGCCGTTCGGGATGACCTTCGCCGAGGGCGCGGACGTCAACACCAACACGCGCAACAACAACAACATCGCCTGGAAGAACATCACGGTCGTCGATCTGTCCGGCGGAGCGATCGCGTTGTCGGCGATGCTGATCCGCAACGTGTTCGACGCCTCGATCCTGACCGGCCTCCGCTTCGAGCAGGTGCGGCTGCGCGACAACGCCGAAGCCGAGGGCGGGCTGATGCTCGAGGGCCAACGGTTTCTGGTCGAGGGCGAACGGTTTCTGGCCGAGGGCCAGCGGCTGCTGCGCCCGGACCCTGGGTCACCCGATCTCGCGCAGGGCTTCATTGACCAGGGCGAGCGCTTCCTGCTGGAAGGCCAGCGCTTCATCGACGAGGGCCGGCGCATCCTCGACACCGGGACCTATGGCGGCGAAACCGGCGCCCGCCTCGAGGTGTCGCTGCCGCCGGAGCTGCTGGAGCGGTGGCGGGCGGGCGGCGCGCAGGGCAAGGGCATCGAGGCGATCGGCGACAACACGATTGCCGTCTTCGGGCCGGATGCGACGATGGAGGGCATCGAGCTGAAGCCCGGCGAGGCGTTCGAGGTGGCCTTCGCCGCGCGCCTGCCGCAGGACTACAAGCCGTCGCGCGACGTGCGTCCGGCGTGGGATCTGGTGCAGATCGGCACGCCCGAGGATCCGAACGCGGTGCTGGGCGGCGTGCGCTTCGAGGTCGACATCAGCAAGATCGGCCTGATCGAGCCCGGGACCGAATGGAGGTATCTGACGCGCCTCGGCCGGCCGGCGGAGGGCTGGACGGACGTCGGGTTCGACGACGCCGGCTGGAGCCTCGGCCGGGCCGACCTCGGCTGGGGCAACGATCCGGTTACGATCATCGACCAGAACCGGCCGGGCAAGCGGCGGATCACGACCTACTTTCGCCGCGCCTTCATGGTCGATGACCCCGGCTTCATCCGCGAGCTGCAGTTGAACCTGCGGCGCAACGACGGTGCGGTCGTCTATCTCAACGACGTGGAGGTCCACCGCGCGAACCTGCCGGAGGGGGCCATCGAGGCGCGCACGCTGGCGTCGACCGATGTGGTCGGGATCGAGCGGGACATGTTCTTTCCGATCAAGCTCGATCCCGGTATGCTGCGCCAGGGCGAGAACGTGATCGCGGTGGAACTGCACCTCGTGGCGCCCAAGGCGGCGGACGCCGACTTCGACCTGGGGCTCTATGGCAATCCCGCCGATGCCGGCGCGCCGCCGATGGTCGCGTTCGCGGGGTCGGCGGCCGACCTTCCGGCGCTCTACCAACCCGGCGCTCCGGTGCCGGTCCAGGTCGAGGTGGCGCGTCCCGAAGGCCGGATCGCCGCGGTGTCGCTCTACGTGGACGGCAAGCTGGTCGAAACGCGCCGCGAAGCCCCGTTCGACTTCCTGTGGCGCAGTGACGAACTGGGCGCACACGACCTGCGGCTCGAAGCCGTCGACACCGCCGGTCGCCGCAGCGAGTCCAGCCGCGTCGTCACGATCGTGGAGAACACGCCGCCCGTGGTCGAGACGCTCGCGCCCGCCGACCGCGCGACCTTCGTGACCGGCGAGAAGATTCGCCTCGAGGCCGACGCCTTCGACGAGGGCGGTCGGATCGACCGGGTCGACTTCTACCTGTCCAGCATGGCGGTGTTCGAGGACCCCAAGCAAGTCGGGTCCGCGACCGAGGCCCCCTACGAGGTCACGCTGTCCGACGTGCCGCTGGGGATGTACATGGTCCTTGTGGTGGCGGTCGACGACGGCGGCATCGAGAGCGATGCGGTGCCGCTACACATCACCGTGCTCGACGAGGCCCACACCCAGGACGGGTCCGGGCACGAGGCCCGGCCCAAAGCGCCGTAGGCGCAGGCGGGCGGCCTCAGGGCTGCTCGCCGTCCCGTTCGAGGAAGGCCTCGAGCCAGTGGATATTGTAGCGGCCGGCCTGGATGTCCGGCTCGTCCAACAGCGCGCCGAACAGCGGCGTGGTCGTCGCCACCCCGTCGACAATCAGCTCCGACAGCGCCCGGCGCAGCCGCGACAGCGCCAGGTCCCGGTTTCGGGCGTGCACGATCAGCTTGCCGATCAGGCTGTCGTAGTAGGGCGGGATCGTGTAGCCGCCATAGATCGCGCTGTCCATTCGCACGCCGAGCCCGCCGGGCGCGTAGTAGGTGGTGATGCGGCCGGGCGAGGGCAGGAAGTCGGGCA